>JBEAQB010000387.1:0-2646 GCA_041164125.1 Cyanobacteriota bacterium | reverse complement strand
TTCTTATGCGTGTCCCTATCTTGCCACATTTTGGAGCAGCACCAAAAACCGATGGAGTACCCCAATCGTTACCCCTGGTAATTCTAAATGGGGCGTTAAACCGACATCTTTAAGCTCGATAAATGCCTTGATGGCTGTGGGATTGAGGGCAGCCAAGCGACGACCGATCGCCGGTGGGGTAAATTGAGCACCTTCGCCCCATAAAATTGCGGTGGGCGTGGTTAATTGGGGCATAAATTGGGCTAGGTCAAAACACAAATCCCCCCGCACAAAGGACAAGGCGGCATATTCGGCATTGGGTTGGGTAGCGGAGGCTAGGTAGGCGTCAATGATTTCAGGGTAGATACGGCTGGCTTGGGCAAATTGGCGTTTTTCAAGAAAATTCAGAATACCAGCGCTATTGGCAATGCCGGTGCTATAAATCAGCCGATCTAGCAGGGGAACACTGATCAATTGGGCAAAAAAGTTACTGCGGTAATCTTCACCAAAATCAGACAGTCCCGTGGGAGTCGATAAAATTAGACCGGCAAACAGTTCAGGGGATTCAATCGCTGCCCGGACGGCGATCGCCGCTACCAAGGAAGAGGCAATCACAATCGGCGGGGTGGGGCAGGTGTGAGAGATAAAGGCGTTAATCGTCTGAATATAATCCTGGGGCGTATAATTCCGCTCCGGATGGTCTGAACGACCCCACCCCAATAAATCCGGCGCTAAAACACGGTAATCCGCCGCAAAGGCAGGATAAACCTTTGACCATTCGTAGGCAGACGACCCACCGCCAAAGCCATGTAAAAAGACCAAAGTCGGGCGTTCTTTTCGGGGATCTCCTGCCGCGACTGTTGTTGAGGCAGACTGCCAAGGTTCCTCCGTTGGGGAATAATAAACCAAGGTTCCCAACGCAGTCACCAGGGAATTTCGGGTCACACCAAAGGGTTCAATCATCGTGGCTCCATAGGGCTCGGTCAACTGCTGATCATTCTACAAAAACCGATCTAGCGCTGCTTTTAATTCTGCCAACTCTTGTTCAATATTGCCTTCTGCGGCCGCTCTGGTGATGCACTCGTTCATATGATCATCCAAAATGAGACGGGCGACCCGATCCAACGCGCCCCGAATGGCCGCCACCTGAATTAACACTTCAGGACAGGGACGATTTTCTGACACCATGGTTTTCACGCCCCGGATATGTCCTTCAAGGCGAGACAGTCGATTAATCAGTTTACGGCGGGATTCTTCACTATGAACATGGGGATGGGCATGGTGATGACGGATCGCAGGATGGGGAGTGGGTTGGACGCTCATTCGCTCAATCAATCAGGATAAAGTTAGCCATGTATTCAGGTTCGCTTTCGCTTGCCGGCGTTCCCATTGATTCTACCGATTCTACTGAGCAAGTGCTCTTTTCCAGAGGGTTGACACGCTTGAGATACCGTTACAAGTATTTTTTCAATAACAAGGCCAACTTTTCCCGGGTTGCGACAGGAAACTGTTCAGGTTGGGTGAGAAGAGCGTACTGGAGAGCATTGTGGGCTGCGGACTGGAACGGGTTAGCATGGATGGCTTTAACCGTTTCTAGAATGACCTTCTGGGCATTTATGGCATTCCGTTGCAGATTATCAATGATCATCTCCACCGTGACATGATCATGATCTGCGTGCCAGCAATCATAATCCGTGACTAATGCTAACGTGGCGTAGGCAATTTCTGCTTCCCTGGCTAATTTTGCTTCGGGTAAATTAGTCATGCCAATGACGCTCCCCCCCCAACTTCGGTATAAATTGGACTCGGCAATGGTGGAAAAGGCCGGTCCTTCCATACAGACATAAGTTCCTTGTTGATGGAGCGTTACCTCGGGAAATTCTAGACTGGCGATCGCCGTTGTCAGGCATTGGGTTAACTGGGGACAAACAGGATTCCCAAAGGCAATGTGAGCAACAATGCCCTCCCCAAAAAAGGTAGAGATACGATGACGGGTGCGGTCGATAAATTGGTCGGGAATGACCATATCTAAGGGTTTAATCCCTTCTTGGAGGGATCCCACTGCCGACGCTGAAATCAAATATTTTACGCCCAATTGTTTGAGGGCATGAATATTGGCACGAAAGGGGATTTCACTCGGTAAGAGATGATGTCCTCGACCATGCCGGGCTAGGAAAACGACAGGGATGTGCTCCAATTCCCCCACAATCAACGCATCAGAGGGTTTACCAAAGGGGGTATCAAGCTGCATTTCCTTAACATTTTTAAGGGCTTCCATTTTATAGAGACCGCTACCACCAATAATGCCGATTGTTGCCGTTGTCATGATTCACTATCCTGATCGATTGATCGCTAGGTTACCGTAAAGCGCCCCGACTGGTGAAGGCATGTCACTGGGGAGAGACAGGGGTTTGGCTTTCGGCGTCTAAACTCGCTTCCACGTGGGCATAAATCGCTTGGGCTTCTTGGGGAGAACTACCAATACAGGTTAAGCCTAATTTGCCAAATTCCGATAAAGCCCCCATGAGGTGAAAGAGGGTACCAGTTTGTGTGCTGCTGTCGTAGTGGAGGTGGTGGGTGGCAATGATATCCATCAAGTCGTCGGGCAGTAAACCTTGGTAGGCTGGTTTTTGCAGATTATCAGAGGCAAGATAAAATTTTGGTTGC
>JBEAQB010000386.1:0-2729 GCA_041164125.1 Cyanobacteriota bacterium | reverse complement strand
TATCGTAGTTTTTCTGTATTAACTTCAGGAACTACGGATAGCTGAGGTAATCGATGAGTGTCTGTCCGCGCCTCACGGAAACCGGCAAGGGTTAAGTTACGGACAATTGAACGTGGTGTGTGTGAGTTAACCTGAGTTCGGGTTTGATTAGCACCCAGCGCTGGGCTACCCCGCCATAGGTTTGCTCAACTTCCCACATCTGATAACCCGGTGAGAGGAACTTACCGCTACAAGGACTACCCTTTAACCTAAAACACCACACATCTTTTATTCCCTATCAACCTGCGGAATGTAGGTCAATACGCTTAGCCCTCTATCAATGAGTGCAATCATGTGAGCAGATCTCATTGTGTGGCAAATTGCTATAAGAAGAATGGCTAGAGCTTGGACAATGAAACACTCTCATCCCTCGTTGCTGTTTGACCCGCCATTGACCTCCTAGGATTATTATGGGTATGATAATCGTTATCAAGTCATCCCCAAGCCGAGGAGGGGCATAGATTCTTCAGTCTCGTATCAGTTAAACTTTCCAGAATTTTAATTTTTAGGTGTGAGGTTTTATTCATGAAGCGCTTATTATGGTCGGCAACGCTTATCTCATTGGCGATCGCCGCTATGGGTCATCCATCTGTCCAAGCCCAAACCCTAGATGATGGGCTAGATCCAGATCTAGGGGCTGATCCTTTGGCCCAAATTACCTCGGTGTCTGAACTGCGGGATGTGCAGCCGACGGCCTGGGCCTATGAAGCGCTCCAAAGTTTAGTGGAACGTTATGGCTGTATTGTGGGTTATCCTGACCGCACCTTTAGAGGGAACAGATCCTTAAGCCGATGGGAATTTGCCGCGGGGCTCAACGCCTGTATGAATGTGATGGAGCGGTTAATGCAAGAAAATGTGGCCATTTTACGGGATGATATTAATACGCTAAAACGCCTAATGCAGGAATTTGAGGCAGAATTGGCGGCCCTGGGAGCCCGCATTGATAACCTTGAAGCCCGCACCGCCTTTTTAGAAGACCATCAATTTTCCACCACCACTAAACTAGGTGGCGAAGTCGTTATGGCCATCAGTGGTATTGCTGGGGGCAAGCGAAATAACGGCACCGAAAATATCCCCCAAATCCCCACCTTTGGTTATCGCTCCCGGCTCGAACTCAACACCAGTTTTACCGGCGCAGACGATCTTTATATTCGCTTAGCAACCGGCTCCATCCCTGACTATAGCGAAGTGGCAGGCACCTTTCAGCCAGTTTTAGGGGCTACCCAGCCCGATAATGGTGATTTAGCCGTGGAAGTGCTGAACTACAATTTTGCGGTCAATGACAATGTACAGTTTTGGCTGGAAGCTGCCGGGGGGGCGTTTGACGATTTTACCGATACGGTTAACGTGCTGGATGGGGACGGTGCCTTTGGGGCAGTGTCTGCGTTTGGCACCCGGAATCCCATTTACTATTTAGGGGAAGGCACCGGCATCGGCTTCCAAGGCAACTGGGGCGACTTACAACTCAGTTTGGGTTACCTGGCCAGTGAAGGTAACAATCCTAATCCAGGGGCCGGCCTATTCAATGGGGCCTACGGGGCGATCGCCCAACTTGCCTATGGTTTGTTGGATGAGAATTTAACTGTTGCGTTTACCTATGCCCAGGGGTACAACACCTTGGATACCGGCACTGGCAGTACCCGTTCCAACTTCCGCTTTTATACCGAAGATCTGTTGGGAGAAGCGGTTAACACGTCCCATAATGCCTATGGGGCCGCCTTTTCTTGGCGGATCGCGGAACACTTTACCCTGGGGGCCTGGGGCGGTTTTACCAATGCCCGCACCTTAACGGCCGTAGACACTCCAGACTTTACCTTAGAACGGGGCGATCTTGACATTTGGAATTGGGCGGTTACCCTGGCCTTCCCCGATGTGATCAAGGAGGGTAACATGGCGGGCATTATTGTGGGCATGCAACCCTGGGTGAGTAGTTCTTCCATCACTTTTCCCGATGGGGTGCGTGGCCCCGACGCTGATAGTTCCCTCCATATTGAGAGCTTTTTCGAGTGGGCCCTTACCGACAACCTCTCTATTACGCCGGGCATTTTAATTGCCCCCAACGCCAACTACGACAACCGTAACGAAACCTTAATTATGGGAGTCGTACGAACTACATTTGTATTTTAACCGTCTTAATGAACAGTTAATCGACGGGCGATCGCCGTTTCCCAGGGTTCAGTGAGGGCGGCGACGTCTAGATTAATCAAGCCAGAATGGTCGGCACTGCGGATGGTTAACGGATCCGTTGGGAGGCTAACCGTCCCCAATTTTTGCCACGTTTGACTTAAATTGGCTTGTAAATACTGTTCCCAGTCCTGCTGGTGGTGGGGATTGACCGTCACAATAATACGACTGGCAGATTCTCCCAATAAACATTGATCTAAGCGTTGGGGATCAGGGTAGATCATAATGTCTGCTCCGTGTTGGCCGGCGATCGCCATTTCCGCCAGTGCAACGGCTAATCCCCCCTCTGCACAATCGTGGGCGGCACTAATCCAACCCTGAGCAATGCCATGGCGACAGGCGGCTTGTACCGCTTTTTCCCGGGCAAAATCCACCTGGGGGGGCTGGCCAGCAACGGTGTGGTGGAGCACCGCTAAATAGTCAGAACCGCCCAGGGTATTGTGATCATTACTGCCCAATAAATAAACGTAATCCCCCGCATTGCGCCACCCCTGACCAACAACGTT
>JBEAQB010000385.1:0-2784 GCA_041164125.1 Cyanobacteriota bacterium | reverse complement strand
GTTGAGCTGATCAACCCGATCGCCATCGAACAAGGGATGCGTTTTGCCATCCGTGAAGGGGGTCGTACCATTGGTGCTGGCGTTGTTTCTAAGATCTTGAAGTAGCCTTTGGCACCTAGAACAACGATGATGTAATGGGCGCTGGGTTAGTGCCAGTAAGTGACGTCTGACTGGACTGGCCCCGCCGATTACCCTAATTTTCTGAACCTTGACAACTAAACAATTTCTATCATTTGAGTTAACTTTCCATGGCAACTTTGCAACAACAAAAAATTCGGATTCGCCTCAAAGCCTTTGACCGTCGCCTGCTCGATACATCCTGCGACAAGATTGTTGAAACCGCTAACCGCACCAATGCCACGGCTGTTGGGCCGATCCCCCTACCGACGAAACGTAAAATTTACTGTGTGCTGCGATCGCCCCACGTGGATAAAGATTCCCGGGAGCATTTTGAAACCCGCACCCACCGTCGCATTATCGATATTTACCAACCCTCTTCCAAAACCATTGATGCCTTGATGAAGTTGGATTTACCCGCTGGGGTTGACATCGAAGTCAAACTCTAGAAACCGACTGTTGAAAAATTGCGTCTCCGTTGCTCAATAGCGGGGATTTTCCGTACCATTGGGGGAGTGTGTCACGTTGCGAAAATTGTTAGCCTTAGCCCAGGGCATCGATCAGGTAATTGCCTGGATCGGCAAATTAGCCGCTTGGCTCGCTTTAGTGATGCTGGCGATCGGTGGCTGGAACGTGGTGGGTCGCTATGTTGGCAAACTGATTGGCCACAATCTTTCCTCCAATAGTCTGTTGGAAGCGCAATGGTATTTATTTGATTTAATTTTTCTGCTTGGTGCTGCCTACACCTTGCAAAAAAATGACCATGTCCGAGTGGATATTATCTATAAGTCCCTTGGCGATCGCCAACGGGCCTGGGTGAATTTCTTGGGCACCCTCTTCTTCTTACTGCCCTTTTGCGGCCTAGTGATTTTTTATTCCTGGGAATCGGTGATGAATTCCTGGCAAATTTGGGAAATGTCCCCCGATCCTGGTGGGCTGCCCCGTTATCCGATTAAAACAATGATTTTAGTCAGCCTTGTTCTGTTAATTCTGCAAGGTATCGCAGACGCCATTAAAAATTGGGCCGTGATTTGCGGTCATTCGCTCTCGACAGGAGATGGGTCGTGAGTGCAGTAGAATATCCCTGGCTCGGCCCATTGATGTTTGTCGGGGCTTTTATTTTTTTAAGTATTGGTTATCCTGTGGCCTTTTCCCTTGGGGGGGTCGCAATTCTGTTTGCCATCCTGGGGAGTGCGTTAGGGGTATTTGACCCCATCTTTCTGTCTGCCATGCCCCAGCGCATCTTTGGCATCATGTCTAACGCCACCTTATTGGCGATTCCCTTTTTTATCTTCCTCGGGTCCATGCTAGAACGGTCGGGTATTGCCGAGCAGCTACTGGAAACCATGGGCATTATTTTGGGGCGCCTAAGGGGAGGGTTAGCGCTGGCAGTCATTCTGGTGGGGACAATGCTGGCGGCGACGACGGGGGTCGTGGCCGCAACAGTGGTGGCCATGGGGTTGATTTCCCTACCGATTATGTTGCGCTATGGCTATAATAAAGAATTGGCTTCTGGGGTAATTGTGGCGTCGGGCACCCTGGGGCAAATTATTCCTCCCAGTGTTGTGTTAATTGTGCTTGCGGATCAACTGGGGGTTTCCGTGGGGGATCTTTTTATGGGGTCCCTGGTTCCTGGGGTGCTGATGGCTGGGAGTTTTGCCCTTTATGTGTTGGCGATCGCTTGGTTAAAACCTGAGCTAGCCCCCCCTTTACCCGCTGAAGTGCGTAACATCGGTGGCGCGGCCTTGCGAAAGCGGATGGTGCAGGTGATGCTGCCGCCGTTGGCGTTAATTTGTTTAGTGTTAGGCAGTATTTTCTTTGGTGTTGCTACCCCCACAGAAGCCGGTGCAGTGGGTTCCCTCGGGGCGATCGCCCTAGCCTATTTAAACCAGTGCTTAACCTGGAAAGCGGTGCGAGAAGTCTGTGAAGCGACGTTAAGAATTACCAGTATGGTGATGTTTATCCTCCTGGGATCGACCGCGTTCAGTCTGGTCTTTCGGGGGTTGGGCGGGGATCACTTTATGTTTAACCTATTGGCAAACTTGCCGGGTGGAGAAATTGGCTTTTTAGCGATTAGCATGATCACCATTTTCATCTTGGGCTTTTTTATTGACTTTTTTGAAATTGCCTTCATTGTCTTGCCCTTATTCCAACCCGTTGCTGCAAGTTTAGGCTTGGATTTAATTTGGTACGGTGTCATTGTCGGTGCCAACTTACAAACATCATTTCTCACCCCTCCCTTTGGCTTTGCCCTCTTTTATCTGCGGGGGGTTGCCCCTGACAGCCTAACCACCGGTCAAATCTATCGGGGCGCGTTACCCTTTATCGGGCTACAAATTTTGGTCTTGATTTTAATTATTCTCTTTCCCCCATTGGTGAACTGGCTCCCCTCCCTGCCCAACCAAGCTGGCGGGGTGTCATAGCTCAGCACCGGCACAAACCTCTGCTTCTAGTCCAAAGCAGGTGATCGCAGCGTGCTACTGATGGGCCCGACTCGCCACAACAGCCGTCTATTCTACCCCTTGATGTTGCTTTTCGTTATTTGCTTTAACCTAAGTTTGACGGCATTTCACCTGCTGCTAGCGATCAAACTGTATTACGTTTATCGCCGCCTGCAACAGTTGACCCAACGGTTAGAGCGATGGGAACGGTGGGTTCAGCGGACTC
>JBEAQB010000384.1:0-7506 GCA_041164125.1 Cyanobacteriota bacterium | reverse complement strand
CCCAGGCAAGCCCAGCTACTGAGGAGTAAGACGGCGCTGAGCCAAGGTCGGGAAATAGGGAGCAACATAGGGGGAAAGCCAAACAACGTCATTGATTTCCTTTTCTATACTAAAAGAAAGCCTTTTGGGGGTGTTTTATGTGGAGGCAGTTTGATGGGTGTCGTCTTTAATCCGCAAATAATGAACGCTGTTGAGCAATTAGACTATGTGGTCACGGTGGGGGATGTGGCTAGTCGGGCCGGGCTGGAAATTAATCAAACCCAGCAGGGCTTATTAACGTTGGCATCGGAGGCTGGGGGGCACTTACAGGTGTCCAACACCGGGGAGATGGTGTTTGAATTTCCTCGTCAGTTTCGCTCAATTTTACGCAACAAGTTTTGGCGACTCCGATTACACGTTTGGGCCAGACGTCTCTGGCAGGGCATTTTTTACCTGATTCGGATTTCCTTCGGGATTTTGCTGGTGATCTCTATTCTGCTCATGCTGGTGGCGATCGCCGCCATTGTGATTGCGGTGAATTCCAAATCCGATAGTGATAATAATGGGGGGTTCAACTTCGGTGGCGATCGCCAGGGCAGTGGCGGCGGCTTTTTTTTCTTGCCGACGGATATTTTTTGGCTGTTTAGCCCCGATCCCTACCGTCCACAGCGACGTCAGCCTCAGCGGTCGGAAAAAGGGATGAACTTTTTAGAGGCAATTTTTTCCTTCCTCTTTGGTGATGGGGATCCCAATGCCGACCTAGAAAACAAGCGCTGGCGCACCATCGGCACCTTAATCCGCAATCAGGGTGGGGCGATCGCCGCCGAACAGGTCGCACCCTATTTAGACAATGTAACGCCGTTAAATCAAGACAATGAGGATTATGTGATTCCCGTTTTAGCCCGCTTTAACGGTTATCCCCAGGTTTCCCCGCGAGGAGACTTAATTTATACCTTTCCCGATTTGCAAGTCAGTGCCCAACGCCGCGAGACACAATCCATCGCCAGCTTTTTACGGGAAAAACCCTGGAAATTTAGCCAAGCTTCGTCGGGGCAGATGATTGGGGCGATCGCCTTGGGAGGGGTTAACTTGGTTCTAGCATTAACCCTGGGCAGTTTATTGGCTACCTACGACGTCGACTTAAGCTTAATCCAATTTGTGCAGGGGATATATGGGGGGTTAGTTGCCTATGCCGTGGGCTTTTTGGGGATTCCTTTGGGGCGCTATTTTTGGCTACAACGACGGAACCAGGGGGTGGAAAAACGGAACCAACAACGCCAGCAGCGAACACATATATTGAGTCCACCAACGCCGGCTATCCAAGCAAAACTTGACTTTGCCCAGGAATGGACTGCCACCAAGGTGATTGAAGCTGCCGACATTACCTATCGTACTGATCAGGAATTGCACGAGCAGGAAGCCCTACGGTCTGAACAAATTGACGCAGAATGGCAACGTCGGTTAGAATCAGGCACCTCGTAACCGTTTCTAATCAGGATGACTGTTCCCCCCTTTGATTTCAGCCATTACTTTACCTACGCAGAAATTGACCAGTTCCTCCACCACCTGCAACATCAATTTCCAAGCTTGATGGCACGACAAACCATTGGCCAAAGCTACGCCGGGCGGGATATCTGGGTGGTAATTGCCACCAATCAAGGGACAGGGAACTATCGGGAAAAGCCAGCTTACTGGATCGATGCCAATACCCATGCGGGGGAAGTCACCGGCTCGGCAGTTGCCTTGTATAGCTTGTATCAACTGTTAACCCAGTACGGGCACGATGCGCAAATTACCCATTTGATGGATCACCACACAGTCTATATCCTGCCCCGCTTGGCGATGGATGGTGCCGAAAAATATTTAACAACGCCTTACCTCTTACGGTCTAGCGTCCGTCCCTATCCCGACGGCGAAGAACGGGAAGGACTCTACCGCGAAGATATCAACGGCGACGGTCTGATTTTACAAATGCGCGTCAAGGACGACTGTGGTGCTTGGAAAATTTCTGACCATGATCCCCGTGTCATGATCGGGCGATCGCCAGAAGAATTTGGCGGCGAGTATTACACAGTCTTACCCGAGGGGTTAATTCGGGATTATGACGGCTATGAATTTGGGCTGGCCCCCAGTTTGGAAGGACTAGATTTTAACCGCAATTACCCTCATCGTTGGGCCCCGGAAGGGGAACAGGTAGGGGCAGGCGATTTTCCCTTTTCTGAGCCAGAAACCCGAGCTGAAGCCGAGTTTTGGCAGCAACATCGCAATATTAATGGCTTTATCAGCTACCATACCTATTCAGCCGTTATTCTTCGCCCTTACGCCTCCCAAGCTGATGAGCATCTGCCAGTCAGTGATCTCACCATTTATAAATTGTTGGGGGAAAAAGGCAAAGCGCTCACCGGTTACGACTGCATTTCTGCCTTCCATGATTTCCGCTACCATCCCAAGGACGTTATTTACGGGGTGATGGATGATTATGGCTATGACCATTACGGTTGGTTTGGTTTTACGGTGGAATTGTGGGACGCTCCCACGGCGGCGGGCATTAAAAAAGAAGATTTGATTGCCTGGTTTGATTGGCATCCCCCTGAAGATGATTATCAATTAATGCGCTGGAATGACGAAGCGTTAGAGGGCGAAGGGTTTGTGGATTGGCAACCCTTTGAGCATCCTCAACTCGGCCCAGTGGAAATTGGCGGTTGGCGGTTTAAAACCATGTGGCAAAATGCCCCGACCCAATTTTTAGCCGAACTCTGTGAAAAACAATTCCGCTTTGCCCTGGCCCACGCCCTCATGTCCCCCCGTCTGGCGATCGCCGCGACCAGCGTCATTTCCCAAGGCGCAGGGGTCTATAAAATCAGCGTGCAATGGGAAAACCAAGGCTTTTTACCGACCTACACCAGTCAGCAGGCCCTAGACCGTAAAGCCGTTAAGGCGATCACCGTTACGCTGGATTTACCAGCAGGGACTGTTTTAATAACTGGTAAATTGCGTCAGGAACTGCCCCACTTGGAGGGGCGATCCAATAAGGCTAAAGTGTCACAAGCCAATGGGGTTGATTACCGTCGCCACTTGGAATGGGTAGTGCAGGGTAATGAAGGAGGGAAAGTGGTAATCACTGCCATCGCAGAACGGGCCGGCACGGTGCAAACGGAGGTAAATTTACCGTGTACAAGCCGTGACCTTAAAAATAGTGAGGAGCAACGTTCTACCTAGGCGACAAATACTCAAGGTGAGCTATGCAGCCCACCCGCTGACCAGTGGACTACCTGGCGCCAACCGGCATCCCTAAAATGTCCTCAATTTTAGGCATTTTCTCCACCGGAATCACCCGACCGAAGTCCTCAAAATTATCAATCTCGTTAAAGTTGAGGTAACGGTAAAGATCGGCATTAAAGGGATCCACCTTTTCTGCCATGATCGCCAGATATTCATCTACGGTGGGAATTTTTCCTAAGAGGGCACAGACGGCAGCCAACTCGGCAGAACCCAGATAAACCTGAGCGCCCTTGCCCATGCGGTTGTTGAAGTTACGGGTCGAAGTAGAAAAGACGGTAACGCCATCTTCTACCCGGGCTTGGTTGCCCATACAGAGGGAACAGCCAGGCATTTCTGTACGAGCCCCCGCCGCCGCAAAGATCCCATAAACCCCTTCTTCCCGTAACTGTTGTTCATCCATGCGGGTGGGGGGACAGATCCAGAGGCGACCTTTAACCACCCCGGCCCCTTCTAAGATTTTGGCGGCGGCGCGGTAATGGCCAATATTGGTCATGCAGGAACCAATAAAGACTTCGTGGATCACATCCCCGGCACATTCTGACATTAACTTAACGTTGTCAGGATCATTGGGGGCGGCAACAATGGGTTCTTTGATTTCATTGAGGTTCACCTCGATCACGTCGGCATATTCTGCATCGGGATCGGCACTCATCAAACTGGGAGTCGCCAACCACTCTTCCATCTTGGCAATACGGCGTAATAAAGTGCGGGCATCCTGGTAACCCCGGGCGATCATGTTTTTCATCAGCACCACATTGGAGCGCAGATATTCCGCCACCGTTTCTTCACTGAGTTTAATGGTGGAGCCGGAGCAGGAACGCTCAGCGGTGGCATCGGTTAACTCGAAGGCCTGTTCGACCTTCAAATCTGGTAACCCTGCCATTTCCATGATGCGGCCGTTGAACACGTTGATTTTATTCTCTTTGCCGACGGTGAGTTTGCCCTGTTGCATGGCGACCCAGGGAATCGCGTTAACAATATCCCGTAGGGTAACCCCCGGTTGTAGTTCGCCGCTAAATTTCACCAACACCGATTCCGGCATATCCAACGGCATTACCCCTAATGCTGCTGCAAACGCCACTAGCCCGGAGCCCGCAGGAAAGGAAATACCCAAGGGAAAACGGGTATGGGAATCGCCCCCGGTGCCGACGGTATCCGGTAACAACATCCGGTTCAGCCAGGAGTGGATAATGCCATCCCCCGGTTGGAGGGCAACGCCGCCCCGGGTAGCAAAAAAGTCCGGCAACTCCTTATGGGTTTTAATATCAACCGGTTTGGGATAGGCAGCGGTGTGGCAGAAGGTTTGTAGGGTTAAGTCCGCATTAAATCCTAAGCAAGCTAACTCTTTCAACTCATCCCGGGTCATGGGACCGGTGGTATCCTGAGACCCCACCGTGGTCATGATTGGTTCACAGGAGGTGCCCGGGCGAATGCCTGCCACACCACAGGCCTTACCCACCATTTTTTGGGCCAGTGTAAAGCCTTTACCCGTGTCCTCGGGGGGAGTCGGACGCACGAAGAGGGTAGAAGCCGCTAGTCCCAAGGCTTCGCGGGTTTTGTCCGTCAACGCCCGCCCAATCAGCAAGGGAATTCGCCCTCCGGCCCGCACTTCATCCAGAATGGTTTCGGGTTTGAGGGTAAATGTAGAGAGGGTTACACCCGCTTCATTGGTGATTTTGCCAGCGTAGGGATGAATGGTGATCACGTCGCCCGTCTTTAGTTGGGTGACATCACACTCAATGGGGAGCGCCCCGGAATCTTCGGCGGTGTTGAAGAAAATGGGGGCAATTTTACCGCCCAGGATATAACCACCGGCCCGTTTATTGGGCACAAAGGGAATATCATCGCCGATATGCCATAGCACAGAGTTAATGGCGGATTTACGGGAAGATCCGGTTCCCACCACATCCCCCACATAGGCGACGGGATAACCCGTTTGTTTGAGTTCGGCAATGGTCTCTAACCCCTCGGGCATTTTGGCCTCCAGCATGGCTAGGGCGTGGAGGGGAATATCGGGGCGGGTGGTGGCGTGGGGTGCAGGGGATAGGTCATCAGTGTTGGTTTCCCCGGGCACTTTAAAGACGGTAACGGTGATGGTTGCGGGGACTTCGGGTTTATTGATAAACCATTCCCCTTCGGCCCACGCGTCAATCACTTGTTTGGCGTAGGCATTGGTGTCCCTTAGGTGCAACACATCATTAAAGGCATCAAACACTAACAGGGTCTTGCTCAGGGCGGTGGCTGCTGCCTGGGCAATCTGGGGATCAGTGGCTTTCAGCAGTTCAATGAGGGATTGAACGTTATACCCCCCCACCATCGTGCCTAACAGTTCCACCGCCCCCTGGGCACTGATTAAGGCGCAGGTCACCTCCCCTTTGGCGATCGCCGTTAGGAAACCGGCTTTCACATAGGCCGCTTCGTCCACACCAGGGGGCACCCGGTCCCGCAGTAACATTAACAACGCTTCTTGCTCTGCGGCGGGGGGATTTTTGAGCAGTTCACAGAGGTCTGTGGTCTGCTCCGCAGTCAGGGGAAGGGGAGGAATGCCTAACTTAGCTCGGTCGGCGACGTGCTGGCGATACGCTTGCAACATGGGGAAATCCTGTCTCTTGCTTCTTAATCATGAACATTGGATATTCTATTTTACGCAGGGGAACCGGATAAGTTACGGGTAAACGATTCACAATAACGATAGATAATGAGGGAATGGGCTGGCGAGCTTTTCTACCCCGGTTGACCCACAGCAAATAGTCCCATTCCCCATGGCAACTCTTGCAGATTGTAGACAAGATAGCCACCCCAGACCCGTAAGATAAGGGATGGATTGAGCGAACTCATCTCCCCCAACCATTAATGAGGCAAACCATGGATTGGCATGTGGCAAAAACGTATGACGATATCCTGTATTACAAAGCTGAAGGGATTGCGAAAATCGTCATCAATCGTCCCCACAAACGCAACGCGTTCCGCCCCAAAACGGTCTTTGAACTCTACGATGCCTTTAGTAACGCCCGGGAAGATGCTCGGATTGGGGTCGTCCTGTTAACGGGGGCCGGCCCCCACAGTGATGGCAAATATGCCTTTTGTTCCGGGGGCGATCAATCCGTTCGAGGAGAAGCAGGTTATCTCGATGATCAGGGCATCCCGCGACTCAATGTTTTAGACCTACAACGGCTGATTCGTTCCATGCCGAAAGTCGTGATTGCCCTGGTGGCTGGGTATGCGATCGGGGGCGGGCACGTTTTACACCTAGTCTGCGATTTAACGATCGCCGCCGAGAACGCCATTTTTGGGCAAACCGGGCCCAAGGTCGGTAGTTTTGATGGTGGGTTTGGTGCGAGTTATCTAGCCCGCATTGTGGGGCAAAAAAAAGCCCGGGAAATTTGGTTCCTCTGTCGGCAATATTCCGCCCAGCAAGCCCTAGAAATGGGGTTGATTAACGCTGTTGTCCCGATTGATCACCTGGAAAGGGAAGGAATTCAATGGGCGTCGGAAATTTTGAGCAAGAGTCCTTTGGCAATTCGGTGTTTGAAGTCGGCGTTTAATGCAGATTGTGATGGTCAAGCCGGTTTACAGGAACTCGCAGGCAATGCGACATTACTCTATTACATGACTGAGGAAGGCAGTGAAGGGAAAAAAGCCTTTTTAGAAAAACGTCCTCCAGACTTTCACCAGTATCCATGGCTGCCTTAGACGCGTCAAGGTGTGTCAGCGACATGTGATGGGAACGTCCTGCTGCTAGGCAATTTCGATTGGCTTATCCCCTGCCTCTGTTCCCGTCTGGCTATCGAGGGCGTAGGCATGCTCAAGGTGAACCACTTCTTCTAAGTTTTCCCAGGCTGTGCCAAAGGGACGGGCTGCCAAAGTACAGGCTTTCCATTGAGCCTGGACAGGAACGTTAAGTTGATGGCACATTCCCCCTCGCCTACCTTCAGCTTGGTAGTAACGGCAATAGCGGCAGGAGGTAGTCATGAAATTAGCATTTTTCATAGGGTGTAGCATGAACGGCAAATCTTAAGAATCATTAAATGGGGGTAAACCCTGACATTGCCCATCAAGATACTGACAATTTTGCCCTAACGCCAAAACAGGAAAAATCATCCTCAAAGACTGACGCTGATTGAGTTTCATTCAGTTTTACCGAGTCATTTCCTTTAGCATGTCTTAATATTCATTTTACAAATTGACATACTTTCAGGAGGAATTGATATCAATCAGTAACAAAAATGTTAAATTGGCAGCTAC
>JBEAQB010000383.1:0-3089 GCA_041164125.1 Cyanobacteriota bacterium | reverse complement strand
CAGCGTTTACGGGTTTGGTTCGGTAAACAGGGAGCCATGGCCCTCGTCAGTCATCTCGATTTAGTCCGTCTTTTTGACCGGGCCGTGCGACGGGGGGCATTACCGATTGCCTATACCGGCGGCTTCCATCCAGGCCCGCGCATTGCCATTGCTAACGCTTTGCCCTTGGGGGCCAGTAGCCGTGGCGAAATCGTCGATTTTGATTTAACCGAAGCGCTTGATCCCACAGACTTTCAGGCACGATTAAGCGCCGTTCTCCCCGCTGATATTCCGGTGTATCGAGTGGAGGCGGTAGATCCCCAGTCACCAGCCGCAACGCAGCAACTAACTGAGGCAAGTTATCAACTCACTTTAGCTGTTGACGAACCCATAGCCACAGCACAGTGGCAAACATGGACGGCGGAAATTTTAGCGCGCCAAGCATTGTGGTGGGAAAAAAACACTAAACGCGGTAAAAAAGTGACTCTGAATTTGCGGGAACAATTATTGGCATTGTCAGTGGTGGAAGTTACCCCGGCGGCAATCACCGTGCAATATACGGGCACCTGTCGCAATGACGGTACACAGTTACAACCGCGCCACTTGGTGTATTTATTTGAGCAGGTGAGTGGGTTAAGCTTCCAGTTGACCCATATTCACCGCTTGGGCTTGATACTCGACAGCATTAATTGACCCGCAGGTCGGAAAACCCGGAGAATGGCAAGGTAACAGAAAATTATGGAGTTAACTCATGAATTCAGGCAAAATTGTTGCAATTATTACAGGAGCCATTTCAATTATTTTATCGATCGCCTATCTGATCCTGGTACAAATTCTCGATTTTCGCGGTGATATGGTTCCCGCCCCCATGGAAGCCCTGGGTCTACTGGGGCTGGGGTAACGCCAGTCCCGCCCATCCGTTAGCCCCCAAATACGACGTGTTTTTCCTTCGCAACTTCCCAGAACTATCCCACCCTCAGGGTATAATTGAGCCTATACAAATCTTTACATTGGAAGTCTTCCATGAGTGCCAAGGTTGAAATTTACACGTGGAGTACCTGTCCTTTCTGTCTCAGGGCATTGGCGTTGCTCAAGAAAAAAGGGGTTGCGTTTCAGGAATATTGCATTGACGGCGATCAGGCGGCCCGCGATGCCATGACGGTCCGTGCTAATGGTGGCCGGAGTCTGCCGCAAATCTTTATTAACGATCAACCCATTGGCGGCTGTGATGCTTTATATGCCCTGGAAAAAGCAGGGGATCTAGACTCCCTCTTGCGCTAAGGTTCGCGATATCCTAGCTCCGCCGATCGCCGTGTCGCCCCCTCTGCCCCCTCAATTTAAGGACGTGTTCCACCGTGAAACTGGCATTTATTCTTGATCCATTAGACCGTCTAGATCCTGGTCATGATTCCACTGTGGCCATCATGGAAGCGGCCCAAAAATTAGGGCATGAGGTTTTTGTGACTCTAGTATCTGACTTAAGCGTTGTCGAGGGTCAGGCCTGGGCTAAATTAGCCCCTTTGCGATTAAATCCTGTGGCGTTAGTTGATCACCATTGGCAAGTGACTCACCCTTGGTATGAAGTTGGGGCAAGTCAGTGGCAAGCCTTAACAACTTGCCAGGCAGTGTTTATGCGGAAAGACCCCCCGGTAACGGTGCCCTATTTGTATGCCACCTTTATTTTGGAGCTATTAACCCCCACTTCTACCCTAGTGATTAATTCTCCCCAGGGTCTGCGGGAAGCCAACGAAAAAATGTACACGTTGCAATTTGCGTCGGTGATGCCAGAAACCGTGGTGAGTTTGGATAAGGGATTAATTCGAGACTTCGTTGATCGTCATCAAGAAGCCATTCTCAAACCATTAGGAGGTAAGGCAGGAGAAGGTATTCTCTTTCTCCACGCCGGCGATCGTAATTTGAATTCCTTAATTGAAGTCAGTACCCAGCACGGGCAGGAACCGGTTATGGTGCAACGGTTTTTGCCAGAAGCAAAGGACGGTGATAAGCGCATCATCTTGCTGGATGGTGATCCCATTGGCGCGGTTAATCGCATTCCCAGCGGTCAAGAATTTCGGGGCAATATGGCGGTGGGGGGGCGCGTTGCTGCGGTGGAAATTACGCCCCGAGAAAAACAGATTTGTGCCTTACTAAAACCTAAATTACAGGCTGATGGACTCTATTTTGTTGGGATTGATATTATTGGTGGCTATCTCACTGAAGTTAACGTTACCAGTCCCACTGGCATTCGGGAGATTGATCGCCTAGAAGGTGTCCGCTTAGGGGAAACGGTGGTGGAGTGGTTAGCAAACCGCCTAGGATAGCCAATCGAGAAAGACAATCAGACTCTGACGGCTGGCTTCCTGGCGCTAACTGAGGGTAATCTGTCCCTGGCGCAATATGTGAAAGTTTGTCCCCTGCCATTGCGCGACTGTAGAGGGATAACCGTTACCGATGGGGCCATTTTTTTCCTCATCAGTACAATTCAAAACCATCACCCCAGGGAAAATCTGACCAATGTCTGTTAATCGCTGTAGGGGTGGCTGTCCTGATAAATTGGCGCTAGTCGTGGCTAAGGGCCCGGTTTTTTGCAAAATTGCTAGGGCGATCGCCTGGTCAGGAATCCGGACGCCAACGGTCTGGTCTCCCGTGGGATTAATCGCAGGAGGTAGGTGGGCACTAGCTGGTAACACCAGGGTCAATGCCCCTGGCCAATAGCGATCCATGACCGCTTGCCAACGTTGCTTTTCGCTGGGAGCCGCCACCAAATAGGGCCATAGGTCATCCACCGTTGCCGCCATTAAAATTAACGGCTTACTCAATTCCCGTTGTTTAAGTTGATAAATTAAGCCTGATTGCTCGGGACGTACCGCTAAAGCCGGAACCGTATCGGTAGGAAAACCGACAACTTGACCGGCGATCGCCGCTTTGACAACGTCTGCTTGAGTTCCTAGCGGCATAGAATTATATTTCCCATATAATTTCCCAACAATCTAATAGCGGTGCTGAGCGTACAGCAGGCTGAGCGTACAGCAGGCTGAGCGTAGCCGAAGCCCACTGTACGCTGGTGAGAACTGTGCTTAAACCCTAAATCATCGTCCTGGCAGACCGAC
>JBEAQB010000382.1:0-8647 GCA_041164125.1 Cyanobacteriota bacterium | reverse complement strand
ATGCCAATTCCAGAGAAATCTAGATTAATTCACTGGTCAACAGCTTCAGATCCCAAGATAAATTCCCCCTAGACCTTCAAACCTTATTGCTTGAGTTAACTATAGATAATAGGGTTATTTTTCCCAATCTCTAAAATAATCACAGCAGAATTTTAGTGTATTTTAAACAAATATTGTTTAAGGAAAAGTTAAGCAATCACTCTTCTTAGTTTCTACTTTATTACTGATAGTTTTGGTTAAGAAAAGGTTAATTCAATTTCAGGAGAATTACCCAGAGAAATGGAGACTTTTTGACCTTTAAAACAATAAATCAGTTTACAAAAATTAGTCACGACTGCGACAAGCTCGGATCAGTGACGGACCGTGCTGTGATCAAGGGGAGAATGGGAGAGGTGATGACCGACAAATCCCAGGGGAATGCTATAACTGGCCGTGTTGGCAGATCGTTTTTTTAGGGTAAGATCCATGAAACTCGGCTTTCAACACTTTATAGCTAAGTCGTTATATAAAATTTCTCTTAATATCAGCAAGGAGTACTTTACCTATGCCTTACACCCAAGACGAAGGCGGCCGGATCAATAACTTTGCCACTGAGCCCCGAGTGTATCCAGCCAGGTCCCTCACCCCCACGGCAAAACGTAACTACATCATTTTGGCGGCGATCGCCGTTTTGTTGGTGGCGGGGTTAATTGCGGTGGCAGTGTTTGCCTCTAGGGTCAGTGCTTAACCTAGGACACGAATAATCTTCCCCTGGCCATCGTGCTAACGGACGGTGGCTTTTGGGGGGGAGTCGGGATAAGGACAATGGATAGGGCGATCGCTATTGCTGGGCGCTTATTTTTTCTTCGCTTTTGAGGGCTTGGCCGCACCATCTAGCGGGCCATCCACTAAATTATTAAAGCCATACACTTCTCGGCTACCGGCATAAGCCACAAGGGTCACTGTTTTTTCATCCCCCGGCTCAAAACGCACCGCTGTTCCAGCCGGGATATTAAGCCGCATTCCCTTGGCTAATTCCCGCTCAAACTGCAGAGCCGAATTAACTTCATAGAAATGGTAATGGGAACCGACTTGAATGGGGCGATCGACCCTCTAGGTTCGTTGGAGCAATCCTGCGAGCTTACGGTTGGTCTGTGAACCAAGAATCCCCCGTCTTTAGGCGGGGGAGTGTCAAATAGGAAGCCTCGACAATAGGGTGATCACCCCAAAACTCAATAACACCACCCCACTAACAGGGTTAATCCAGCCAGACCAAGCCCGCAAAGCCAATAATTGCTTGAGGCTACCGGCAAAAATTCCCACCACAATCAACGGCAATACATAGCCGACGGTATATGCCAACAGTAAGCCACTGCCTAACAGTAAATCTTGGCGGCTGGCAACCCAGGCTAATAAACTGGCTAACACCGGGGTGCTGCAAGGGGAGGCAATCAAGCCGAAGGTTAATCCGGCTAATAAGGCTTTTAAGGCAGGTGGAAAATCCGCTTTAATCCAGTCTGTTGCCCCCAAACTGGGAAACCGTAACGGCAACAATTCCAACAGGTTGAGCCCCATTAGAATTGCCACAAAGCTGACCAAAATTGGCAAGCCAATACCAATTTGCCCGTAAATTTTTCCCAGAGCCGCTGCCCCCAAACCAAGGCTGGCCAGCGTGATTGCTAGCCCCATTGCAAACCAGAGGGATTGTTGAAACGATCGCCAGCGACTTTGGGGCGCGGTTCCACCAATGTAGGCAATGGTTAACGGCAACAGAGACAGTAAGCAGGGCGTTAAGCTAGTCACCAAACCGGCCAGGGTAATGATGGCTAAGCTGAGGAGCGAAACATGGGTCAACTGATTAAGTACCAGGGTATTAGCCCATTGCTGTAACAGGTAAAGTTGGGTTTGCAGGGTCTCCCACATAAAGTTTCTAGTGATATCAACGACAGCGAACTTGCGCTTATGTCACTTTACGCGACTTCGCTATTCGTCCTCTGGATTGGCGGCTTGATGATCTTCCGCGGAATCGGGATCGAGTTCCCAACGGCGTTGATCTCGACTACTAAAGATTCTAGCGGTTTCCACCGGGTGGGCGTCAATGCTGGTGATGCCCATAGAACGCAGCAGTCCTTCTGTGACGTTTTGATCGGGAGTCGGATTTTGTCCCCCCACGGCTTCTTCCCCCACCACCTCTGCTTGATACCAGTTATCATCAGGATCGCCGCCACTCAAATTACCGTTATCAAGATGGGACATCCGCAGGACTCGCACCACGTGACCCAAGCCCGTATCTCGATCGATTAGGCCATCACAAAAAATGTCAGATTGCTCGGCTCCCGTTAAATCTGCTAGTAACAGTTCCTCTGGTTGGTTACGATCAGACTCTAAATAATCATCACTGAAATTGGTGAAATATTGATTGATATTCATTGTAATGACTCCTTATATTGCCCAACAAAGGCTTGAATTCTCAAGCTTTCTAGTTACTTTTATCCTAAACAAAATTGGGCATTGTGTTGCCGTTCGCAACAAACTCTTAACATCTGTCCTCGTGAAACGTTACAATTTTTAGGTGTTTTTATATAATTATTATGGCTAATTCTTTGTCTGATGAACAGTACAAGGCCAAAATGCAACGGCGTAAAGTACTGCAAGATGAGCGGATTGCGGCGGCTAAAGCAGAACAAGGGCTGATTATTGTCCATACAGGCAATGGTAAGGGGAAAACGACGGCGGCGCTGGGAATGGTATTGCGATCACTCGGCCATGGCTATAGAGTCGCCATCTTACAATTCATCAAAGGAGCCTGGGAACCCGCGGAGAAGGCGGCTTTTGCTCCCTGGCCAGATCAATTAACCTTTCTGGCGTTGGGGGAAGGGTTTACCTGGGAGACCCAGAATCGTCAACGGGATATGGCGATCGCCGAGGCAGCTTGGGAAACAGCGTTAAACTACATCCGCAATCCCGACTACAAATTAGTCCTGTTGGATGAGGTTAACGTCGCCATCAAACTAGGTTATTTATCCGTCGATACGGTCTTGGCGGGCTTGGCAGAAAACCCGGCGTTGAACCATGTGGTTTTAACGGGACGGGGGGCGCCCGCAGCGTTAATTGAGCAGGCTGATTTGGTCACGGAGATGACCTTGGTGAAGCATCCCTTCCGTGAACAAAACGTGAAGGCCCAACCGGGCATCGAATTTTAGGGTCTACAAACAGGCCGCCAGCAGACGCTGTTCGTTATCGCCAATTGTCGCGATCGCCTGATAACCCCTCAAGGTCAATTCCAGGGTTTGATTGCCTCGGGCAATGGGCGATCGGGGCACGAGGGCAATCACAAAAGGGGTTGGGGGGTCTTCTCCATAGGGATCATTAACTTGCAGCGTCAGTTCTTGTTTGGATAGCATGCCGGTGGCGCAGTAAAATTCCGACCGGGGCATAAACAACGCCCCTTTTAGTTGATTTCCCCGAACTTGAAAAATAAAATATTTTTGTCCAATAATATTCGCCTGGTCTGATTGACCATAAAAATAAATGCCATCGGCGAAGGGCGAAGACTTGACTTTGGGGGCGACAGGCAGAGCCTGGAGCGACATTTTCAAGATTGTCGGCGCAAAAAACAGTGCAAAAGAGCTAATCCCGCAGCGGGCGATCCACCATCCGCCCGGTATGTAAGGGCGAAGTTTCTTGCCCCATTCAGTAACGATGGTAAACATAATGTAGGGTGAGGAGTAACGTGTTGACTAGGCCATTATTCTTATCCAATCAATTCTGATGGTGAAAAACTTTACCCAGTTGTAAGATTGGCACAGGGCTGTTGTGGCAAGTAGGTCTGAGAGACGGGATTAATGGCGATCGCAAGCGCCATCATTGCCAAATCGCGCTTGATCGCCGTCCCTGGAGCGGAATGCTAATTTTTGTATTGAAATATACTGTAGATTTCCCGCATCGAGCGATCGCTTTATATTATTAAGTGTAAATAACCCTCCCATCGGACGGCACGCCATGTTTCAGCACTGCCTTATATGTACAGACTTTTCGGACGGCCTACAACGTCTGGCCAGCTTTATTCGGGACTTGTCCCAGACAGGGGTCCGCAAATTCATCTTTTTACATACAGTCTCCGTGTGGGAAGATGATCGCATTGCCAACGTTGATAGCCAAAAATTAGCAGAGGCTAAGGCTTACCTACAATCCCTGATTAAAGATGTGCCCACCGATGTTGAGGTCAAAATTGAAGTCTCTTCTACTCGTTACTTAGATCAAATTCATCAATTAATCGAAGCGGAGGCGATCGATTTAATCGTTGTGGGCATGCCCGTCACTAGCGACTTGGAAAATAAGCTCTTTGGTAGCCATACCCTCGCTTTAGCCAAAGCAACGGATGTGCCGATGATGATCCTCCGTCCCCAGTTGATTTCTACCTATACTTCTGAAGAACTTGCCCTACGCTGTCAACATCTCTGGCAACATCTTTTGATTCCCTTTGATGACAGCCCGGCCGGTCGCTATATGGTTCAGTGCTTGCAGCAACGGTTCGCCAATCATCCCAATCATCAGGTTGAATCCTGTCATTTTCTTTGGGTGCTAGAAGACGGCGTTCGCCGCCCAGAGCTCGTCGCGGCCCGCCAGTCTGAGGCCGAAACGAAGTTGGCTGACTTGCAAGCAGAGTTTGCAAAACTCGGCCCCCGCTGTTCCGCAGAAGTCCGTTTTGGTAACCCCCTCACCGAAATTTTGGATACCGCGTTTGTCAAAAATATCAACGCTATTGCGGTGGGCAGTTTCCGTAAAAATTTGTTGGACTGGGCCGTTCCCAGTGTGGCTGATAGCATTTTGAACCGTAGTTGGTTCCCCTTGTTATTCTTTTCTCCGAAAAATTAGCCTCTGCGTTCACAGGGATCTGGTGGTGGCAAGCGCTGTCGCCTTGGCGATGGGAGAAGATAAGGCTGTCTCTAAATCCGATTTGCCCAGACGGTGTTCTAAAATTGCCATCACTTCCCGGCCAAAGTCCTGGGGGTTTTGCCGCCAGGCTTGCAGGCAGACTTCTCCAAAAAACGATCCCAAGGGTTCTGGATTCCAGAGTAACTTTTTGGCTGTCCAGGGCATCATACTCATGGGATCATAATCGGGCCTGAGAATTTCATTGTTCAACGCATAGGTTTCTAGGTGGGTATGGGGCTGTAACCCAATAAAGAAAATGGCTGGTTCAACCTTATCTGCCCCAAAAATAGCTTCGAGTTCTCGATGATAGGCAATGGTTTGACGAATGGTGTCGAAGGTTTCATCAATGACGTTAAAAGAATAGTTAACGGAAACTAAATCATTGAATCCTGCCGCTTTCAAATCCCGACAATTTTGCAACACGGTGCGGAGATTGTAACCCATCCGCATCTTTCTCACCAGTTCCTGGGAACCGCTAGTAATGCCAATTTCAAAGTAGTTCATGCCGGTTGCCACCATCAGTTCACAGAGGCGAGGGGTAAGGTTATCAGCCCGAATATAGGCCGCCCAGTGAATATCCGTCATTCCCGAGTCGGCGATCGCCGTTAATAACTCAACCACGTCATCGATGAAGACCTTAGCGGGAATAAATTGGGCGTCGGTGAACCAAAAGTTGCGAATGCCCCGGTCATAGAGTTGACGCATCTCCTTGACCACTTCCACGGCCGGATTAATGCGGACTTGTTTACCTTCTACGACTGTATAAACGCAATAGCAACAATTGTGGGGGCAGCCTCGCTTAGTCTGTACGCCTAAATAAAAATCATCTTCTTGCAGGTAATAGTCGAAAGCCGGCCAAATTTGCTCAATGTAAGCGTAATCACAAGCCGTTTTGACCATCAGCGTCGGTTGTTCGTGAATGAGTCGGGGTCGGGGTTGGCTTTCTCCCACAACGTAACAGCGTTCGCCGGCAATGGATTGACCCCGTAAATAATTTTCTAAGAGGGTTTCCCCTTCTCCGACTGATACAATAGTTCCGTGGGGTAACTTCCGCTGCAACTGTTCATAAAAGACGCTGACGGCCCCGCCGCCGACAATGACCTGGGGATCAGGGCAATAGCGTTTGGCCCGTTGTAATCCTCGTTTAATTAAACCCAGGTTTCGCCACAGTTCACCGTAATAGGCGCTGGTCACCTTGAGCCCCCCTAGGGCCCCCCGGAGTTTGATCAGGGGATTCTTGGCATAGTAAAACTCAAACGCATTCTGTAAGGGATTCCCCCCCCGTCCCCCCACAGGGGCGTAGATTTGGATATCGCGCCAAGAGAAAACCAGTATGGTGGGCTGGAAATCATCAATACACGCATCCAGCGCCTGATTAAAGTCGAGGGGGGGGATCGTGCCTAAATCAAAAATCCGCTGGGTAATTGCGGGAAAACACTTGTGCACGTGATCGGCAAGATACACTACCCCAATGGGAAAAATCGGATTACAGGGTAGGCGGACATACAAAAGGCGATCAGTCATAATTTGTACGGTTGGGAACAACAATGACGAGGCAATCAGTCCGAGCGCTGGCAACGATCAAACCCCGACAACTTTCTCATAATTGTAAATTATCTTAACGTTAGAGGGGGAGTCCCAGACAATCAGCACCGTAACGCAAACATGCACTGATTTGGGGAATTGTCAACTTTAATTATGGGGCGATCGCCAAAAAGTGATGCAGAAACCGCCTTGTCTTTGATCCCAGTTGCATTTGATTGTAATTATCTTTACAGCTAATCGGGATCAGCGAATGTTAGCGTAGGGGCAACTGTTAAAGATTGTTTTTTAAAATTCTCATGCTAGACATGGCTCAAATACTTGATCCCCTCCCCAATGGTCCGCAATCCGCATTACTCTGTTGCTACGTTAACGCCACTAGTCAAATTCAAGTGGCCCGCATCACCAACATCCCCAACTGGTATTTTGAACGCGTCGTCTTTCCAGGGCAGCGCTTGGTCTTTGAAGCCCTCCCCACTGCCCAGCTTGAAATTCATACAGGCATGATGGCCAGCTCAATTATTTCTGACACGATCCCCTGTGATCAACTCAGTATTACAGAAACCCCTGAGCTAGACGCTGAGAGACCGCATTCAACTGAGCTAGAAGCCCCACTGTTTGCCTAAGCTGAGATCCATGGACGTTTAAGACTAGGTTCCCCCACTGTACCGATGGGAAAATATGGGTGTGAGTCCATCGGTATCTGCTTGAGGGTAACAGCCGTAATGTATTGGGCGAGTCCCGCTAGCGCCTCGACCACCGGCAAATCGTGCCTCTCTGGCATCATAGATACGGTTAGGACTGGGGCGTGTTGGCTTGGCTAAACATGGGAGACAAGTAGGCAACGAGAATCCCTAAGGAAAATCCCATTAGATTACGGAATAAGGGTAAAAAGTCATGGGTACGTGTTACCACGGGCCCAATGCCAAAGGCGATGAATAAAATCCCCCATAAGGGTGACATGATGAGGACCCACTGCCAAGCAAAGGTTTGAGTCGGTTTACGGGGAATCGCTGCAAACCCAAAAATTAATCCCCCCACAATGGACGTCACCAGGGTTAAAATCCATTGCTCGCGAGGTAGGCCCGGCACGACATTACAGCCCCCCTGGAGCAAACAGCCTTTCACCGTGCCTAGGGCCTCAGTAATGGCCAAATTCTCACCATTTTCACGAATATAGTACATATTCCCGAAGCGAGCCTGCATTTCGATCCAAAACGTCCGGGGCATTAACTCGTAAACGGCATCACCGATACTAAACGCCAGTAAATTCCCGCCCCGGGCATCCGCCACCAGTAAAATACTCTTATCGTCCAATCCCCAAAATGGGATCACGGCCCGTCCTGGGCTACGGTCATACTGGGTTAAAACCCTTAATTTCCAACCGGTTTCGGCCTCGAACTGATTAATGTCTTCAATCAAACGATCTTCCTGGACATCCGGTAAAAAATTGGCGAGGTCAACGATGGGCGTTGTTTCCGAGGGGAGCAGCTCTGGATTATTAACCGCTTGGGCAGTGGGACTGAAACCCAACCAGACGAGAAAAGAGAGAGAGACAGCAAGACACCAGGCAATAAGTTTAGGCGGGGAAGACGGCTTGAGACAGGCTGGCATAGGGATGTTTTTAAAGTTCCTTAACAGTTGTTTACTTTATCAAAATATTGGGTTTCCAACTTTGTTCGGCCGGACAGTCTGATATTTTTGGTACAATATCTGTAGAAATAGGGTGTGCTGTTTTGGGGGCTTTTCCCCCTTGGAACCAAGCGTCTAACCCCCCCCGGGCTTGTTCCCTTCAATGACCCCCCGATTCAATCACCGGTATGCCAAGCCCCCTCCCTCCGCGTCCAAGTTTTTCCGCCCGATCGCCGCGATTGACGTGGTGGGGTGCGATACTCCTTTTGTTCTATCTGACACTCCCTAGCCAGGGTCGGCTATTTGGATCAATCGCGTTGGCAACCCCCCTCTCAAGTCAGTCTTTGCCCCTGCAAGCAACCCGTTTATCGTCATCTGAGACCTCTACCCCAGAAAAACCCATGCTGCCTCAGGTTGTTGCTGACAAAGTATTACAAACCTTAGCCCAAAAGACCCATCGACCCCCTCGTGCCTTTACCATTCAATCCTCAGCTGCTAACCAGTGGACCGATAGTTGTTTGGGCTTAGCCAAGGCGGGTGAGCTTTGTGCCCAGGT
>JBEAQB010000381.1:0-3100 GCA_041164125.1 Cyanobacteriota bacterium | reverse complement strand
CAAAGCTTTATCCCCCCTTAGTAAGGGGGGAATGGAAAAGCAAGTCCCCCCTACTAAGGGGGATTTAGGGGGATCATTTCAATCCGTAACGCTTCCCATTTTGTTTGATCCGACCCAGGGGGAAACGGGGTTAAAAACCGCGTTGGATGACTTGTTTGCCCAAGCGGATCAGTCCATCGCCAACGGCATTAATTTAATTATTCTGAGCGATCGCCAAATCAGTGCCGAGCAAGCCCCCATTCCGGCCTTGCTGGCGGTGTCGGGGTTACACCATCACCTGATTAAGCAGGGAACCCGCACCAAAGTGGGCTTAATTTTGGAATCCGGAGAACCGCGAGAAGTTCATCATTACGCCGTGCTTTTGGGGTACGGTTGCGGGGCCATCAATCCCTATCTGGCCTTTGAAACCCTGGACGGTATGATCGCCGAAGGGCTACTGGTGGATATTGACCATAAAACCGCCTGCAAAAACTACATCAAAGCGGCCACCAAAGGGGTGATTAAAGTGGCCTCCAAAATTGGTATTTCCACCATCCAAAGTTATCGGGGGGCGCAAATCTTTGAGGCGATCGGCTTAAACCAGTCGGTGATTGACCAGTATTTCTGTCGCACCGCCTCCCGCATTCAAGGATCGGATCTCGGTGTTCTGGCTCAGGAAGCGATTCTCCGCCACCAACATGCCTTTGCCCCTCGTCCTGGCGATACCCATACCCTGGATGTGGGGGGGGAGTATCAATGGCGGAAGGATGGCGAGGAGCACTTGTTTAGTCCCCAGACCATTCACCTGTTACAGCGGGCGGTGCGGGAAGGTAATTACGACCTGTATAAGCAGTATGCGGCATTAGTGAATGAACAAAATCAAAAGTTCTTTACCCTGCGCGGTTTACTCACTTTCCAAAAACGCGACCCCATTCCCCTGGAGGAAGTGGAACCCATCGAAGCGATCATGAAACGCTTTAAAACCGGGGCGATGAGCTACGGTTCCATCTCCAAAGAAGCCCACGAGTCTTTGGCGATCGCCATGAACCGCATTGGTGGTAAATCCAACACCGGCGAGGGGGGGGAAGATCCGGAACGCTTTACCTGGACCAATGAGCAGGGGGATTCTAAAAACAGTGCCATTAAACAGGTGGCGTCGGGTCGTTTTGGCGTCACCTGTTTGTACCTCTCCCAAGCTAAAGAAATTCAGATCAAAATGGCCCAGGGAGCAAAACCCGGCGAAGGAGGCCAATTACCCGGCAAAAAAGTCTATCCCTGGATCGCTAAAGTGCGTCACTCCACCCCCGGCGTGGGTCTGATTTCGCCGCCGCCCCACCATGACATTTATTCGATTGAAGACCTGGCGGAGTTAATTCATGACTTGAAAAACGCCAATCGGGCAGCTCGCATCAACGTCAAACTGGTATCAGAAGTGGGGGTCGGCACCATTGCCGCTGGGGTAGCCAAAGCCCATGCTGATGTGGTGTTAGTGTCTGGTTATGACGGGGGCACCGGGGCATCTCCCCAAACTTCGATCAAACACGCCGGTTTACCCTGGGAATTGGGCCTAGCCGAAACCCATCAAACCCTTGTGCTGAACAATCTGCGTTCCCGCATTGTGGTGGAAACCGATGGGCAAATGAAAACCGGACGGGATGTGGTCATTGGCGCGTTACTGGGGGCAGAAGAATTTGGCTTTTCCACGGCGCCCCTGGTGTCCCTCGGTTGCATTATGATGCGGGCCTGTCACCTCAATACCTGTCCCGTCGGCATTGCCACCCAAAACCCAGCATTACGGGCCAAATTCACCGGCGATCCGGCCCATACGGTTAACTTTATGACCTTCCTGGCCCAGGAAATGCGGGAAATCATGGCCGAATTGGGCTTCCGCACGGTTAATGAAATGGTAGGTCGTACCGATGTGTTGGAGCCGAAAAAGGCGGTGGATCACTGGAAAGCCAAAGGGGTGGATCTCGCTCCCATCCTCTACCAGCCCAAAGTCGGGGACGATGTGGGGCGTTATTGCCAAATTCCCCAGGATCACGGCCTACAACATTCCCTCGACATCACCCAATTACTGGATCTCTGTCAACCGGCTATTGAAAAAGGGGAAAAGGTCAACGCCACGCTACCGATCACCAATATCAACCGCGTGGTGGGAACCATCGTCGGCAATGAAATCACCAAACGCCACTGGGAAGGACTACCGGAAGATACGGTACAGCTCCACTTCCAAGGCAGTGCAGGGCAAAGCTTCGGGGCCTTCATTCCCAAAGGTATGACCCTCGAATTAGAAGGGGACGCCAACGACTACCTCGGCAAAGGTCTCAGCGGCGGCAAAATTATCGTCTATCCCCCCAAAGGCTCCAGCTTTGTACCAGCGGATAATATCATCGCCGGTAATGTCTGTCTTTATGGCGCAACGGGGGGCGAGGCCTACATTTCCGGCATGGTCGGGGAGCGGTTCTGTGTCCGTAACTCCGGTGTGAATACGGTGGTTGAAGCGGTGGGCGATCATGGCTGTGAATATATGACCGGCGGTAAAGTGGTGGTCTTGGGTCAAACCGGCCGTAATTTTGCCGCAGGTATGAGCGGGGGCGTGGCCTATATCCTCGATGAAACTGGCGATTTTGCCACCCGTTGTAATACGGCGATGGTGGGGTTGGAAAAACTAGAAGACCCGGAAGAAATTCAGGATCTCCATCAGCTCATCCAAAACCACGTCACCTATACCCAAAGTGCTAAGGGTCAGGCGGTGCTGGATGCCTGGGAAACCAGTGTGGCCCAGTTCGTGAAGGTAATGCCCCGGGATTACAAACGGGTACTGCAAGCGATTAAGAAGGCGCTAGAGTCGGGTCTGAGTGGGGATGATGCCCTGAATGCGGCGTTTGAGGAGAATACCAAAGATGTGGCTCGCATTGGGGGAAGTTAGTCTAAACTGGACAGGAGAGGGCTTCGGCCCTTTTCTTCTCATTATCATTTTTGAAGATGGCATTTGGGGCAACACCTCAAAAAATGAGGGTTGACAAAATCAAGGGGGAACTAAGTGGGCAAAGGGGGAGGAGGCAGTTGAAGGATGTGTTGTCGAAGAATGTCGGGAAGGGGAGGAACAGAAGAGTCG
>JBEAQB010000380.1:0-10128 GCA_041164125.1 Cyanobacteriota bacterium | reverse complement strand
TGCGTTGTAATAACTCTGGGGTAGTTCTAATCCTTGGATATCCGTCGAGGGACTACGACGAACTTTGTTAGAGGGGGTTGGGGCTTGGAATTCGCTCAGTAGAATACTGAAATAGTCTGCGACGATCTGTTTAGCGTCGGCGTTATTACGGAAATAATCTAAGGATGCTGCTCGCATTTCTTGGATGGCAACAATCGTGGCATCAATGGAGCAAGCATTTTCAATCACTTCTTTCAAGCCCCGGGTATTAACCACGATGATACTCGGGTCCCCCGCCACGATCGCATAGGTGGTGTAGCGCAGAAACCAGGACATATCCCGTAGCGATTTTTGCATATTGCTGGGGCCATACCGGGCAATATTAATGGGACGAAACCCCGGCGGCGTGGGACCAGAACTGCTAAAGACTGAGCGTAAACCGCCAAATAAGCCACCACCGCTACTCTCTGAGTAGGTAATGCTGCCATTGCGGGGATCTACTGCCGCTGCCATGGTTGCTTGGGGCGTTGCGGGTTTTTCCAAATATGCAAGGGGAGATCCGCCAGTGAAAATTCTGTTAGCTGCCCTAGAAACGATTAGATCCGCATTTTGGGTTAATGTCTGCGCAATCTCTAGACGCAATGCCCCCGACTGAAAATATGCAGTTAACTCGCTTAGCTCCGCCCCCTCAAGAAACCGATCCTGTTGCTCTGCTTGGCTGATAGCGGAGACGGGGACGGTTTGATAGAGTTGGGTTCGCGCTAATGAGCTGCCACCACTTGCCTTTACACTCATTGGTTTTGAATATCTCCCATTAACAAAATTGCGATCGCCTTAAAACGAGGAAAAAAGCCGCCCCGACAAGACGTATTTAAAAAGTGATCATAAAAAAGTGAATCAGCATCTAGGGTAGAACGTAATGGAACCTTAAAGGGGATTTGTTAACTTTTATAACAAGGAAGTTAAGCTAAGCAACAATCTCAATCAGCCGCGGGGTTAATCCCCATGGGATCGGCTGCTTTATCCTCTGGCCCAGCATCACGCTGGGAATCTGTCGGCTCTGGTGGCAACACCACCGGGTTGGGCAGAGGGGCTTCAGGCTCGCGGACTGTTTCAACACTGCCATTGTCTTCAACGGTTACAGGGGGATGGGTTTCCTCTGGTAAGACTGAATTTTCTCCCTCTTCAATCAATTCAGGGTCATCAACCAATTCAGGGTCATCAACCCGGTCTTCTAGCAGGTCATTGCCCACTGGGGACAATTCAGGAACCGTTAAACCCGTCACGCGATAGGCCTCGGCTAGGGTTGCATCGCCCCGCATTAACCGCGATAGGGCATCTTCACTACCGGGTTGGTAATTAATCACCCGTACCGTGTTGTTAAAGCGATTTGCCACTAGATTACCTTGATTATCGATAAATTCTAGCTTGACCCAATTTTCCCCCGTCTGAAATCCTTCTAAATAGATGGGTTGCCATTGATCCAGTAAAAAACTTTGGTCGTTGATGGTGACTCGGATGCGCCAATTCTCGATGGTTTCATCTGTTGCGGCAGCAATCTGTAGGGGGGCATTGGTGAGGTAATAATCCAACAAAATGGGTTCTGCCCCGTAATCCCCCTTGGGACGACTGTAGGTTAGCAAGGGCAGGTCAGGATTCGGGTTATTGCTATCGGTTTTGGTCAACACATGGAATGTGGTTTGGGCATAGGCCCCATCGTTTTTATAACTTTCGTGCCAGGGACGCACGGGAAACACCCGCAGGGTATGGGTGCCCGGTGCTAAATCCTCTAGGGCGATCGCCTCGTTGGGATCATAAATGGCACGGTAGGGTTCGTTGTCGAGGATTAGGTGCAGGTGGGGTCTGAGGGGAATATCGGCACCATCACTGATCGGCAAATCTTTAACGTTGAGCTTAACCGCCACGGTGGTCTTTTTAAGAACAGCGTCAGGAGCTGGGTAAAGAATATCCACCTGGGGCTGATATTGATTGAAATGGCTCGTTAGGGCCTGAATGGGACGGGGCGGGGCCACCTCTTTTAAATTCCCCACTGTAATGGTTTCTGCCGGGGTCACCAGGGCGGGTGGTTCCGACGCCGACAGGGTTTGGCAACCGCCTAACCAACAGCCCACAACCAAGACGAAGGCGAGCACCAAGGGCTTGGGACTGACAAATCTGCCATTGTGATAATTTTCCAGGAACTGCCATGGGCGATGGAACACTGCGTTAAGCCTCCGTCAAGGGATTCAGTCAATGCAGTCTAGTGTAATCCTTCCCCTTTGCCGACGGAACTTGTTTTTATGAACGCCACCACATGAGTAGTTTTATTGCATTACCTCAAAAATCTTAACATTTCTTAAAATAAGTGTGATTCTCTCTATGATATTGAATTTTTTCTATCTTTCTTCCGGGGCAGAGATTGCTAACAGTTCTATTTGTCCCAGATTTGTGTAAATTTTTGTAACAAACCTGTGTTTTTTCTTGACTTTTGTTTCAGGGTTTTAAAGGGCGATCATCATAGCTGGTGGGGCTTAAGGGGACTTTTAATTATTGTTAAGTGCCTTTAAAGAAGGGGGAGAGAGGTCGTATCATCTGTTAGAGATGTTTGCCTGAAACGCGTCTGTGTGCAAGGTTTAAACAGCGTTTTATGAAGCGAAAAACAATTCCCTTTTTTACGCTTCCTCTATTACACTATTCTCCATAGGAAACCCTTAATAGTTCATTGTCGAGCGAGGAGAACCCTCATGACAATTAGTCCCCCCGATAGAGAGGCGAAAGCCAAAGTTGCGGTTGACAACAATCCGGTCCCCACTTCCTTTGAGAAGTGGGGAAAACCGGGTCATTTCGACCGGACTTTGGCCAGAGGTCCCAAAACTACCACTTGGATTTGGAACCTCCACGCCAATGCTCATGATTTCGATAGTCAGACCAGCGATTTAGAAGATGTTTCGCGCAAAATCTTCAGTGCCCACTTTGGGCATCTCGCTGTGGTCTTTGTTTGGTTAAGTGGAATGTACTTCCACGGCGCGAAATTTTCTAATTATGAAGGTTGGTTAGCCGACCCGACCCACATTAAGCCCAGTGCTCAAGTGGTTTGGCCCATCGTTGGTCAAGGCATTCTGAATGGCGATATGGGCGGCGGCTTCCATGGTATTCAGATTACGTCCGGCTTGTTTTATCTCTGGCGGGCCTCCGGTTTCACCGATAGCTATCAGCTCTACTGCACCGCCATTGGTGGTCTGGTTATGGCTGCCCTCATGCTGTTCGCTGGCTGGTTCCACTACCATGTCAAAGCTCCCAAATTGGAATGGTTCCAAAATGTGGAGTCGATGATGAACCATCACTTGGCAGGGTTGTTGGGGTTAGGCTCCTTGGGTTGGGCCGGTCACCAGATCCATGTCTCCCTGCCCGTTAATAAGCTTTTGGATGCTGGGGTTGCACCTAAGGACATCCCGTTGCCCCATGAGTTTATTTTGGACCCGAGCAAGATGGCGGATCTCTACCCTAGCTTTGCCCAGGGGTTGACCCCGTTCTTTACCCTCAACTGGGGCGTCTACGCAGACTTCCTGACCTTCAAAGGAGGGTTAAACCCCGTGACTGGGGGGCTCTGGTTATCTGATACCGCCCATCATCACTTGGCGATCGCCGTCCTGTTCATCATTGCGGGGCACATGTACCGCACGAACTGGGGCATCGGTCACAGTATGAAGGAAATCCTCGAAGCCCACAAAGGGCCCTTCACCGGGGAAGGTCACAAAGGACTTTATGAGATTCTGACCACTTCCTGGCATGCGCAGTTAGCGATTAACCTGGCTCTGTTAGGCTCTTTGACGATCATCGTTGCCCATCACATGTATGCGATGCCGCCCTATCCCTATCAGGCGATCGACTACGCGACGCAGTTATCTCTTTTCACCCATCACACTTGGATTGGCGGCTTCCTCATTGTCGGAGCTGGTGCCCATGGCGCAATCTTCATGGTGCGTGATTACGATCCCGCTAAGAATGTTAATAACCTGCTGGATCGGATGCTGCGTCACCGCGATGCGATTATTTCCCATCTCAACTGGGTCTGTATTTTCCTTGGCTTCCATAGCTTTGGTCTCTACATCCACAACGATACGATGCGGGCTTTAGGTCGTCCTCAGGACATGTTCTCTGACACGGCGATTCAACTTCAGCCAATTTTTGCCCAATGGGTACAACATCTGCACACCTTAGCGCCGGGGGCAACCGCGCCTAACGCCTTAGCCACGGCAAGCTATGCCTTTGGTGGCGACACGGTTGCAGTCGCCGGAAAAGTTGCCATGATGCCTATCACCTTAGGCACGGCAGATTTCATGGTTCACCATATCCATGCCTTTACCATCCACGTAACAGCGCTGATTCTCCTCAAAGGGGTACTGTATGCCCGTAGCTCTCGCCTTATCCCTGATAAAGCGAACCTCGGCTTCCGCTTCCCCTGTGATGGCCCCGGTCGCGGTGGCACCTGCCAGGTATCTGGTTGGGACCACGTGTTCCTTGGTCTGTTCTGGATGTACAACTCCCTCTCCATCGTCATCTTCCACTTCAGTTGGAAAATGCAGTCCGATGTGTGGGGAACCGTTGCCTCTGATGGCAGTGTGACCCATGTGACCCTCGGCAACTTTGCCCAGAGTGCCATTACCATCAACGGTTGGTTACGGGACTTTCTGTGGGCGCAGGCTGCTAATGTGATCAACTCCTACGGTTCTGCTTTGTCGGCTTACGGCATTATGTTCCTTGCTGGACACTTTGTCTTTGCCTTCAGTCTGATGTTCCTGTTCAGTGGACGGGGATATTGGCAAGAGCTGATTGAGTCAATTGTGTGGGCCCACAACAAATTGAATGTGGCCCCAGCCATTCAACCCCGCGCCCTAAGCATCATTCAAGGTCGTGCGGTCGGTGTGGCTCATTACCTCTTAGGCGGTATCGTCACCACTTGGGCGTTCTTCCTCGCCCGCAGCCTTTCCATTGGCTAGACTTTGAGCTTGACGTTGGGTTTTCTGGGATAGGCGAAGGATGATACTGCATGCTTCTACCTATCCCTTACCCCCCAAGTCCTTTAATAAAAGCGGTTTTAATTGCGCTTTTTGTCTCGTATTTCCCGCTATAACCCTCTGTTATAGTGGCTTTAACAATCCGGAAATGAGCAGCGTTTCTGCATCAGCCTCATTTTGCTTGCTTAACGAGGAGAATTTCCGAAAAAGCTATGGCAACTAAATTTCCTAAATTTAGCCAGGATCTCGCCCAAGACCCGACTACACGGCGTATTTGGTACGGGATAGCTACGGCCCACGACTTTGAAACCCATGATGGGATGACCGAGGAAAATCTTTATCAAAAGATTTTTGCCTCCCACTTTGGACACATCGCCATTATTTTCCTGTGGACCTCTGGCACCCTTTTCCACGTTGCGTGGCAGGGTAATTTCGAACAGTGGATCAAAGATCCCTTAAATGTCCGCCCGATCGCCCATGCGATTTGGGACCCCCACTTTGGTGAGGGCGCGGTTAATGCCTTTACCCAGGCTGGTGCGTCTAATCCAGTTAACATTGCCTACTCTGGCGTTTACCACTGGTTCTATACCATTGGTATGACCACTAACCAAGACCTTTATCAAGGCGCGGTCTTCCTATTACTGTTATCCTCCCTGTTTTTATTTGCGGGCTGGTTACACCTCCAACCGAAGTTCCGTCCTAGTTTGGCTTGGTTTAAAAATGCGGAGTCTCGCCTTAACCACCACTTAGCGGGTTTGTTTGGGGTTAGCTCCTTGGCTTGGGCTGGTCACCTGGTTCACGTCGCCATTCCCGAAGCCCGTGGTCAACACGTGGGTTGGGACAACTTCCTGTCCACCCCTCCCCACCCGGCTGGTTTAATGCCTTTCTTCACCGGTAACTGGGGGGTGTATGCGGCCGATCCTGATACCGCTGGCCACATCTTCGGCACTTCCCAAGGGGCCGGTACTGCGATCCTGACCTTCCTGGGTGGCTTCCATCCCCAAACCGAAGCCCTTTGGTTGACGGATATTGCCCACCACCATTTGGCGATCGCCGTGATCTTCATCATTGCGGGTCACATGTATCGTACCAACTGGGGCATCGGTCACAGCATCAAGGAAATCCTCAACGCCCATAAAGGTCCCTTAACCGGCGCAGGCCATACCAACCTGTACGACACCATTAATAATTCCTTGCACTTCCAACTCGGTTTAGCGTTGGCAAGCTTAGGGGTTATTACCTCCTTAGTCGCACAGCACATGTATGCCTTGCCGTCCTATGCCTTTATCGCTAAGGACTACACCACCCAGGCTGCCCTTTACACCCATCACCAGTACATTGCTGGCTTCCTGATGGTTGGTGCATTTGCCCACGGTGCGATCTTCTTTGTCCGTGACTACGATCCCGTTGCTAACAAAGACAACGTCTTGGCGCGGATGTTAGAGCACAAAGAAGCGTTGATTTCCCACTTAAGCTGGGTGTCCCTCTTCTTGGGCTTCCACACCTTAGGTCTCTACGTTCACAATGACGTAGTGGTTGCTTTCGGTACCCCCGAAAAACAAATCTTAATCGAGCCTGTCTTTGCTCAATGGGTGCAAGCTGCGTCCGGTAAAGCCCTCTATGGCTTCGACGTTTTGCTCTCCAACCCCGATAGCATCGCTTCCACCACCGGGGCCGCTTGGTTACCTGGTTGGTTAGATGCCATCAACAGCGGCACGAACTCCCTGTTCCTGTCCATTGGTCCTGGGGACTTCTTGGTTCACCATGCCATCGCCTTAGGGTTGCACACCACCGCCTTGATTTTGATCAAAGGGGCGTTGGATGCCCGGGGTTCCAAATTAATGCCAGACAAAAAAGACTTCGGTTACTCCTTCCCTTGCGACGGCCCTGGTCGTGGCGGTACCTGCGACATCTCTGCTTGGGATGCCTTCTACCTGGCCATGTTCTGGATGCTGAACACCTTGGGTTGGTTGACCTTCTACTGGCACTGGAAACACCTCGGTGTTTGGTCCGGTAACGTTGCTCAGTTCAACGAAAACTCCACCTACCTGATGGGGTGGTTCCGGGATTACCTCTGGGCTAACTCCGCTCAGTTAATCAACGGTTACAACCCCTACGGTGTGAACAACCTGTCTGTCTGGGCGTGGATGTTCCTCTTCGGTCACCTTGTTTGGGCCACCGGTTTCATGTTCCTCATCTCTTGGCGGGGTTACTGGCAAGAGTTGATCGAAACCATCGTTTGGGCTCACGAGCGCACACCGTTGGCAAACTTGGTGCGTTGGAAAGACAAACCCGTTGCACTGTCCATCGTTCAAGCCCGTCTGGTTGGCTTAGCTCACTTCACCGTTGGCTACGTCCTCACCTATGCGGCGTTCTTGATCGCCTCAACGGCCGGTAAATTTGGTTAAACCACCACCTTGATGTGGTATTCAGTAAATCCCCTGCCTATCTTGGTGGGGGATTTACTGTTAAGGCGGGGAGAACTCAGCGGTAAAAATGATTAAGAAGCCATGCGGGACAGTATTTTCTGGACAATATCCATGCCGGTTACCGCTTGCCAACCAAATAAACCAACCAACGTTATATTGAGGGTAATGTGGGCAACTCGAGCTAGGTCGTTGCCTTTTTGCATCCACGGCACTAAAGCCGCCGCGGAGGCAATCAAGCCAGTCATCGCTAAACCCACTAGCAGGTGGGGACCAACAAATAATTTGCCGTTGTTAATATAAGTGACTGCCATTCCGCCAATGGTTCCTAATACCATTAATGACAAAAGGATCGAACCGAGAATAAAGTGCTTACCTTTAACATCTTTTTTGATGAGCTCTTGCCGTTTTTCTTTGTCCGCAGAGCGTATTTGACGGGATTGAAACCCTAACCACATGGCATAAAGCGCTGTGGCGAGTAAGAGCCACATCATAATGGGATGGCCAAATTGACTATAAATTTTGACCGGCTCTGGTATCTCAAGGGCAAGTAGGGGGCTGATGATCATTTTTAACAATACTCACAGTACGATTTCTTCATAAAATTTAACATACTGCCTTGAACACATCATCTCTTGATCCCTCTATTCAGACGGCGATCGCCAGCATTCAACAGTCATTAAATTGGTATACAAGCGTCCGTCGCCACTGGAATTATCCCCCGAATTTGCAATTACAAGGGGCAGTACGCGAAGATATCCAAGCGATGAAACAGGCCTTAGAGAAATTAGAGCGGCGGGTCTTTAAAATTGCGGCCTTTGGTCTGGTGAGTCGTGGCAAATCAACCGTGCTGAATGCCTTGTTAGGGGAGAAACGTCTTGAAACAGGTCCGCTCCACGGCGTGACTCAATGGCCCCAATCCATTCGCTGGCATAGCACCGAAAAATTGCAAATAGACTTGATTGACACGCCCGGACTGGATGAAATTGCGGGATCTGCTCGGGCTAAGATGGCTGAAGCTGTCGCTCAACAAGCAGATTTAATCCTGTTTGTGGTAGCAGGGGATATCACTCGGACTGAATTTGATGCCTTGCAATTGCTGTGGCAAGCCCACAAGCCTATTTTCCTGGTGTTTAACAAAATTGACTTGTACCCAGAACAGGATCAACGCCAAATTTTTGACCAACTACAGGCCATGACAGCAGTGGGGGAAACCACGCCGATTTTTTCGCCCCAAGAGATTATTTTGGTGGCAGCGGATCCCAAACCAATCCCCGTCCGTGTCGAATATCTTGATCGTCCGTCAGAAGAACGTTGGGAAAAACCAGAGCCGAGCCTTGATTCCCTCCGTCAGAGGATTTTTACCCTACTCAATCAAGAGGGTCAACGCTTAATTGCCTTCAATGCTCTACGCATAACAGAACAGGCCGAGCAGGCCATTGCCCAAAAGACTTTGGCGCTACGGGAAAATGAGGCCGATCGCCTGATCAATCAATATGTTAGATATAAGGCGTTGGCGATCGCCATTAATCCCCTGGGGCTATTAGACTTGGGCGGCAGTTTACTCAGTGATTTATTATTGATCCGAGGCTTAGCCCGGTTGTATGGATTGCCAATCACCAGTCACCAAGCAGGACGTATTTGGAAAAAAGTCATCATTGGGGCCGCCGGTATTTCAGTCTCGCAATGGGGCGCCGCTCTATTGCTTGGTTTTCAAACCACTGCCACGCTGTTGGAAAGTCCGGCTAATTTAACCGCCTATGCCTGTGGGGTTCTTTTACAAGCAGGCATTGCGGGCTATAGCGCTTATGTGGTTGGTCAGGGGGCGAAAACCTACCTTTCCCAAGGCTCAAGCTGGGGAACAACAGGAACCAGTAAGGCGATCGCCAACTTACTGCAATCGGCTCCAGCGGCAAGTGTGTTGTCTCGGATTCGGATCATGACACCGACTCTATAACTAATGAGTACCACAGGAATACCAGATCCCAGTAAAAAACGTCAGCGTCTCGGCCGTATTTTATTAGAAGCGGCGTTAATTACGCCGGCTCAGCTGGAAGTTGCCCTCTATAACCAACAACATTGTGACTATCGGATTGGGGAAGTGATTGCCTTACATGGTTGGGTTAAACAAGAAACGATCGAATTTTTTGCCGAAACTTGGTTTGATCTACTGGCAGAGTCTAACCCCATGCCCATCGGTTATTACCTGCAAATGGCAGGGTTACTGGATCAAAACCAAGTTGACCAGATCTTGGCAGAGCAGAAAAAACTCGGCCTCCGTTTCGGGGCGATCGCTGTGTTGAAAGGCTGGATTAAGCAGGAAACGATGGATTACTTCTTGCTTAATCTGAAGTCGGATATGTCGGAGTGTTCGGGCTTTCAAACCCAGCAAATTTCGATGGAAACCGTTGAGAAATTCCGTCAAGGACGCAGGACTGATCGGCGTCAATCAAATGAGTCATCACCGCCACCTCATGGGGCCGCCCCTGCCCCCATTACGCCCCATACCGAGGATGACGAGGACTTTGATTTGGCCAGGGCGTTGGCGATTGATGAAGACACACTTTTTCCTTAGTTATCGAGTGTCACTTTTGATCAAATCGCTGCTCATTCACTCGGATGGACTGCCAAAAATCAACGCAAGGTCGGGGATAATCCTGCCCTAGACGCACACCATACCGTTGTTGATCGCCCTGGCTTAAGCG
>JBEAQB010000379.1:0-11245 GCA_041164125.1 Cyanobacteriota bacterium | reverse complement strand
GCGGAGATCAGACCCAGCAAGAGTAGAAAAATCCCTCAACAATACAAAAGCAGCGTCCAGAATAAAGTTTAGATTGAGGGCGGACATAGTGTTCAATCAATAAGTGGCTTGGTGCTTACCTTCCAAACTAATGTTAATCTCAATTTCCCCGTCGTCGTCAAAGGCCATAAAGGTGGTTTTTGCGATGTCAGTATCATTGTTATTCTTGCATCAAGTGCAGCCCCTCTCAAGGTAGGGATGGGGAGAAATGTCATCAAATGTATAAGGTTATACATCGGTCTCTGTGGATTTCCGGGGCAAGTCTGTTACAATGTCGTTACAAACTAAAAAAGGGTCTGACCACCATACTCCATCAGCAACCTGTTGAACCTAGGATTTGCCGATACCTGCCTGGTTTAGTCCCTAACGTTACCTCTACGGACTTGCCAAGCAAACACAAGCAAATAATTTATGGGCCCTACGCCAACGATCGCCATTACCCATCTGGGTTGTGAAAAAAATCGGATAGATTCAGAGCATATGCTGGGTCTGCTGGTTGCAGCAGGCTATGACGTTGACGCTAATGAAGAATTAGCCGATTACGTTATTGTCAATACTTGCAGTTTTATACAGGATGCCCGACAGGAGTCCGTCCGGACGCTGGTAGAGCTAGCAGAAGCCAAGAAAAAAATCGTCATCTCTGGCTGTTTAGCCCAACACTTCCAAGCCCAACTACTCGAAGAAATTCCTGAAGCTGTCGCCGTTGTGGGGACAGGAGACTACCAAAATATCGTTGAGATTATTAAACAAACGGAAAAAGGCGATCGGGTTAATGCTATCTCGGCCAACCCGACCTTTATTGCCGATGAAACCCTGCCCCGCTACCGCACCACTAACGCTGGTGTTGCCTACCTCCGGGTGGCAGAGGGATGTGACTATGGCTGTGCCTTCTGTATTATTCCCCATCTCCGGGGAAAGCAGCGGTCTCGATCCATCGAATCCATTGTGGCAGAAGCAGAACAACTGGCTGAGCAAGGGGTACAGGAATTAATTCTTATTTCCCAAATCACCACTAACTACGGGCTGGATCTTTACGGTAAACCGCAATTAGCTGCATTATTGCGGGCCTTGGGTAACGTCGATGTCCCCTGGATTCGCATCCATTATGCCTATCCCACGGGGTTAACGCCAGATGTGATCGCGGCCATGCGGGAAACCCCCAATGTTTTGCCCTATCTTGATTTGCCCCTCCAGCATTCCCATCCCGATATTCTCAAGGCCATGAATCGCCCCTGGCAAGGGCAGGTTAATGACCGCCTGATTGAGCAGTTAAAATCAACGCTGCCGGATGCGACACTGCGCACCACTTTTATTGTGGGATTTCCCGGAGAAACAGAGGAACATTTCTCCCATCTCCTGGATTTTGTGGAACGCCATGAGTTTGACCATGTAGGGGTATTTACCTTTTCTCCAGAAGAGGGCACAGCGGCGGTGACGTTACCTAATCCGGTGCCCGATGATCTGATGGGCGATCGCCGGGATCAGTTGATGGCCTTACAACAACCGATTGCGGCCAGAAAAAATCAAGCCTGCTTAGGCAAAACGCTACCGGTTTTAATTGAGCAGGAAAATCCTAGCACGGGGGACTTGATTGGTCGTGCGCCCCGATTTGCGCCAGAAGTGGATGGTTTGGTGTACGTCAAAGGAACCGCTGGCTTAAATCAAATTGTGCCGGTGACGATCACAGCCACGGATGTCTACGACCTCTATGGTCGGGTTGCCGAGGAGGCTAGTGTCTTTTAGTTAATTTTTCCGCACTTGCGAGATGCCTGGCTGTGTTGTTGGCGGTTAGTTGCCCAGCCACCCCCGCAAAATTTTTATGATTTACCGACTAAACCGTCTTTGTTTACCTTAACTGACTTAAATTTTTCCCTATGACTCTTTCTTTTGCTGACCTTGGTCTTTCCGAAAAGCGTTGTGAATTGCTAGCGAATATCGGCTTTGAAGCGCCGACCCAAATTCAATCCGAAGCCATTCCGCTATTACTGAACGGTCAAGATATGTTGGCTCAATCCCAAACGGGAACCGGTAAAACGGCGGCGTTTGCCCTACCGTTAATGGACCGCATTGATACCAACGGTGGCTTGCAAGCCTTGATTTTGACCCCAACCCGTGAGCTGGCGCAACAAGTGGCAGAAGCCATGAAGGATTTTTCCTGCGATCGCCGTTTGTACATTCTCAATGTTTATGGGGGTCAATCGATTGAGCGTCAAATTCGTAGCTTGGAACGGGGAGTCCAGATTGTCGTCGGCACCCCGGGTCGGGTAATTGACTTGATTGAACGGAAAAAATTACAACTGGACACCATTCAGTGGATGGTGTTAGACGAAGCGGACGAAATGCTGAGCATGGGCTTTATTGACGATGTCAAAACCATTCTGCGTAAAACCCCTGCAAGCCGCCAAACAGCTTGTTTTTCCGCCACGATGCCCCGAGAGATTCGGGATCTAGTCAATCAGTTTTTACATGACCCTGTCACGGTAACGGTCAAGCAAACCCAGTCCACACCGACCCGTATTGAGCAGCAACTTTATCATGTGCCCCGCGGTTGGTCGAAAGCCAAGGCCTTGCAACCGATTTTGGAAATGGAAGACCCGGAATCGGCCATCATCTTTGTTCGTACCAAGCAAACCGCAGCAGACCTGACCAGCAAGTTAATGGAGGCGGGTCAAAGTGTAGACGAATACCATGGGAATCTGAGTCAGTCCCAACGGGAGCGCTTAGTTCATCGTTTTCGAGATGGCAAAATTAAACTGGTGGTGGCCACGGATATTGCGGCCCGGGGTTTGGATGTGAGTAACCTCAGCCATGTAATCAACTTTGACCTACCGGATAACGCTGAAACCTATATTCACCGTATTGGTCGTACCGGTCGGGCCGGCAAAACCGGTAAGGCGATCGCCCTGGTGGAACCCATTGATCGGCGCTTACTGCGATCCATTGAGAATCGCCTCAAGCAACGGATCGACATTTGTCCCATTCCTAACCGTTCCCAGGTAGAGGCAAAACGGATTGAAAAACTGCAAGAACAAATCAAGGCGGCCTTGGCCGGAGAACGGATGGCATCCTTCTTGCCCTTGGTGCGTAAACTCAGTGACGAATACGATCCCCAGGCGATCGCCGCTGCGGCCTTGCAAATGATTTATGACCAAAGCTGTCCTAACTGGATGAAAACCGATTGGGAAGTCCCCGAAACCGACTTCAATAAGCCCGTCTTACGGCGTGGTCGCGGTGGTCGTAGTAACAACAACGGTGGTGGCAGTGCCAAACCCAGCAAACCGCGTCGCACATCCGGAGGGGGCCGTCGCCCCGCCTACAGCGATCGCCAACGGTAATTGCCGGCCTTACCGACTCAAAAATCAAGGGGGGTCTGGTCTATAACGGCTGAGCCTAATTACATCCCCCCAAGCAGGCAAGCTACAACAGCGTTTGAATGTCAGCAGCAATGTCTTCGGGTTTGGTGACTGAACCATAGCGTTTCACCACCTCCCCTTGGCGATTAACCAAAAACTTGGTGAAGTTCCATTTCACTGCTGCCGCACTGCCTAATAACGGAATCGCCATTCCTGGTGCAGCTTGGGTGAGAAATTTAAATAAAGGATGGGCATTGGGCCCGTTAACCTCAATTTTTTCAAATAGGGGAAAACTGACGCCATAGCGAGTGTCACAAAAGCGCTTGATGTCATTAGCACTACCCGGTTCTTGTTGACCAAATTGATTGCAGGGGAAGCCCAGAACGGCAAACCCCTGGTCAGAAAATTGATCATAGAGCGCCTGGAGACCTTGATATTGGGGGGTAAAACCACATTGGCTAGCCGTGTTAACAATTAACAGCACCTGACCGGCAAAGTCTTGCAAGGAGATATCGGCCCCTTCTAGGGTTTTAGCGTTGAAACGATAGATGGAATTACTGGCTTGGGCAGTCATAGGAATGATGGCAAAAAAATTAATTAATGAAATGAATCAAGACGGTCAAGGCAGACAAAATTATGGCTCGAGGTAAGATTGACCTCTGTAGGATGGCAACCGCACTTGACTGACACATTCCAGCGGAATGCTATCGGTTCTCCATAATAACGAGGTTAAGCCAAGCAAATCATTGCCATAGAGACATTGGGGACTATACTAAGCGTGGAAATTTCATTACAATCATTGTCAAGCTTGCTGAGCAGTTGCTTAGTCATCCCTAATTCCCTCCCCCGGACGACCCTATGAATTTAGGCATAGATCTTCAGAATAGTTTCCTGCAATCGTTGCGAAGTTTAGGATTACCCCAGGAATTGGCAAAAGTCCTGTGGATTCCCCTACCGGCCATTTTAATGATTATTGCCGCCACGGTGGGAGTCCTGGTCGTCGTCTGGCTAGAACGAAAGATTTCCGCCGCTGCCCAACAACGCATTGGCCCTGAATATGCTGGGCCGTTAGGGGTGCTGCAACCCGTGGCTGATGGGATCAAGCTGGTTTTTAAGGAAGATATTGTTCCCGCTAAGGCTGACCCTTGGTTATTTACCCTTGGTCCTGTACTGGTGGTCCTCCCTGTTTTTCTCTCCTACTTGATTGTTCCCTTTGGACAAAATCTAGTCATCACCAATTTAAACGTTGGTATTTTCTTCTGGATTGCTCTGTCTAGTATTGCCCCCATTGGCTTACTGATGTCGGGCTATGCGTCTAACAACAAATATTCTTTACTGGGGGGGCTGAGGGCCGCTGCTCAGTCCATCAGTTACGAAATCCCCCTCTCCCTAGCCGTATTGGCGATCGTCATGATGTCCAATAGCCTCAGTACCATCGACATTGTTGAGCAGCAGTCAGGCTACGGCATTTTAGGCTGGAATGTATGGCGGCAGCCGGTGGGCTTTTTCATTTTCTGGATTGCTGCCCTCGCTGAATGTGAACGGCTCCCCTTCGATTTACCTGAAGCCGAGGAAGAATTGGTTGCAGGTTATCAAACTGAGTATGCAGGCATGAAATTCGCCCTGTTTTATCTCGGTTCCTACGTTAACTTGGTGTTATCTGCCCTGGTATTTTCGGTTCTCTATCTAGGAGGATGGGACTTTCCCATTCCTCTAGAAAACCTAGCCAATTGGTTAGGCATTTCTCCTAATACTTCATGGCTGCAAGTCATTACGGCGGCTTTAGGCGTCTTCATGACCGTCCTTAAATCTTACTTTCTCATCTTCATTGCCATTTTGCTCAGGTGGACAGTTCCCCGGGTGCGCATTGACCAATTGCTGAACCTTGGATGGAAGTTTTTACTGCCGGTTTCTTTGGCAAACTTGCTGATTACAGCAGGCTTGAAGTTAGCCTTTCCGGTGGCTTTCGGCGGCTAATCGCCCTACCAGTTAGATCGATTGTTTGATTGTTTTCCCTTTACTTCTTGACGCTATGTTTAACAACATTCTTAAACAAGTTGGCGACTACGCTAAAGAAAGTGTCCAGGCGGCTAAATACATTGGCCAGGGTCTGGCGGTTACCTTTGACCACATGAGTCGCCGGCCCATTACCGTTCAATATCCCTACGAAAAACTGATCCCTTCGGAACGGTTTCGGGGCAGGATTCATTTCGAGTTTGATAAATGTATTGCTTGCGAAGTTTGTGTCAGGGTTTGTCCCATTAATTTACCCGTCGTAGACTGGGAATTTAATAAGGCCATCAAGAAAAAAGAACTCAAACATTACAGCATCGACTTCGGAGTTTGCATTTTTTGCGGTAACTGCGTGGAGTATTGCCCGACCAATTGCCTGTCTATGACGGAAGAATACGAACTGGCATCTTACGATCGCCATGACCTTAATTTTGACAATGTTGCTCTGGGCCGCTTGCCTTACAAAGTCACGGAAGATCCAATGGTGACGCCTTTGCGGGAATTGGGGTATTTGCCCAAAGGGGTGATCGAGCCCCATGACCTTCCCCCCGGCAGCCAGCGGGCCGGGCAACACCCGCAAGATTTGGTCAACGCTGAATCAACGCCAGAATGATCGTTGGGGGCGGTTTGCTCCTGCTTTTTTGATTGTACTTTCCCTTTTTTAGTCACGGAGATTAGCCATTGTGAATGTAGCCGAGGGCGTCCAGCTAGGAGCTTTCCTGATTCTTGCCACGTTAGTCATTGGTGCAGCCCTCGGGGTTGTGTTGTTGTCCAATATCGTTTATTCCGCCTTTCTATTAGGCGGCGTTTTCCTCAGCATCTCAGGCATTTATATTTTGCTGAATGCGGATTTTGTGGCCGCGGCACAGATTTTAATCTATGTCGGAGCCGTGAATGTCCTGATTTTGTTCGCGATTATGCTGGTCAACAAACGGGAAGACTTTAGTCAGTTACCGGGACGTTGGATCCGCAATCTTTCCACAGCGGTGGTTTGTGGGGGGATTTTTGCCCTGCTTGCCACGATGGTATTAATTACGCCTTGGGAAATTAACGGCGCTGGCCCCTTTGTCGAAAATACGCTGGTGGCTTTAGGCAAACACTTCTTCAGTGATTTTTTATTGCCGTTTGAATTGGCGTCAGTATTACTTTTGATGGCGATGGTCGGAGCCATTATCCTCGCCCGCCGGGATTTGATTCCCGAATTACCCAAGGAGAAATCGACGGCTACGGCTTTGACCTTGCCAGAACGCCCTAGGGAGTTAACGTCTACCTCCAAACAGTAAGCGCCGTTTTCCCAATCGCTTTACTCACCCTGAGATCGGCCTCTATTCTTTCATTCTTCTAAACGACAATGCATTTACAACTCCAATATTGTCTAATTCTAGCGGCAGCGCTTTTTTGTATCGGTATTTATGGATTAATTACTAGCCGTAATGCGGTACGGGTCTTGATGTCAATTGAGTTACTGTTAAATGCAGTCAATTTGAATTTGATGGGATTTTCCAACTTCCTGGATCCCAGCAATATTCGCGGTCAAGTCTTTGCGGTTTTTGTCATTACCATTGCGGCGGCGGAAGCGGCAGTCGGTCTGGCGATCGTTTTGGCGATTTACCGAAATCGAGAAACCACAGATATGGAGCAGTTTAACCTGTTGAAATGGTAAGAGAGGCGGCAGACGCTAGCCTCTGTTCTGGCTGCTGTCGGTTAAATCCCCTGAAGCTGATGCTCTAATAATTGATGGGGATAGGGAAGGGCGACAAGTTGAGCGGCGTCCTGTCGCTGCTGCTCCCAGTTAAGGTTCCCCCTTGGCGGCGTGCGCTCAGCAACATCCAGCAGGGTTTTGAGGCGTTGAAAGGTTTGAACCGCAACGGTGGGAAAAAAGGAAAATTTTCCCGGTAAAACACAGAGATAATTGCTGCGGGGATCAGCTTCAATCCAGTAACTATAGCGGCGTTTTTGTTCATCGTCGCTGATAAATTCAGTTTTTACACAGTCATAACTCCAGAGTTGGCGGCTATAAAGGGTTTTCGCGCCAAAATATCGTTCTGCAGAATCTAGTAGCGGTTCAATGTCTGTGACTGCGTCGTCGCTATCGGGGCGATAGCCGGAGTTGGCCAACATGGAATAGGGCAGAGGATGCGGCTGGGACGGTAAACTGGCCCGTTGTAAAAAGTGGTTGAAATGGTAGGGATTCTTGGTGGACATCCGCACGAAATTCTGATCGCAAACGGCGGGATAGGCCACAATCATGGAACTGCAACTGCGTTTAAGTTTGGCCCTAACCTGTAGGGTGGACAAAATCGATTCAAATCCCGCTCCGACGGCAAAAATAAACACCTTCGCTTTGAGGTAATGCCGATCGCCGTGATGATCATCGTACAAAATACTCTTAATCCGCACCGGGCCATAACGTTCGGTGTTGAGTTGCTTGAGGCTAATGCCAGTGGCGATCGCCGTACCATGGGTGAGGGCACTGGCGACAAGATCCCGCAGAATGGCGTAGGTATCCATGGCACTATCTAAACTTTGCACCAGGGCATAATCACTGGGATCCAGTCCGTAACTGCAATCAAAGTGTTGACAATATCGATGAATAGTTTCCGACCGAGTCAATAGGCTACAGCCTGCCCCCTCATAACTTTCCAAGCAATCGTAACTGGGGGCTAAGCACTGGGCTTGATCGGAAGATCGCCAATTAAATTGTTGACCATAGGCCATTTCCAAACGCCCCAGCACCCGTTTGAGCTGAAGATCCATCTGCACCCGATCGCCTTTGAGTCCAGAGCGTTTAACCTCGGGACAATTCCCTTTGGGGTGAATTAAGTACACTGGATTGGGATCAAACCAACCTGTCTCCTGGGGCTCAATGGCCGGACGACATTGACCAGGGGCGTATTCCCTGAGGTGTAAATTGCAATGGGGAGCAAAATAGTGGCTGTAGCGATTAATTAAATCCTCCACACCATTGACACAATTCAAAAAGGTTTGGCCGTCATCCTGACCGGAATACAACGCCCCCGTATGAAACCAGCCCTCTAATTTCCCCGATGACCCACACCCTAACTGGGGAGTCTGTTCCAACAGTTGAATGGACAAATTGGTGTGACGGGCCAAATATTCGGCGATCGCCACCCCGGCAATACCGCCCCCCAGGATTGCCACATCTACTGCCTGAATTGCTGCTGCTTGACTATCCGCCATAGTTTGAGAAAGTTACTCCATGGTTTTATCCCGGACTCCCCGCACAATGCGAGACAGTTCTGATTTTTCATCCACACTAATGCGGGTGGGAGACCCACTAATAATGCGCTCATAATTGCGGAAAGAATCGCGAATTTCTGGGCCTTCATGGCTAATACTATATTCGCGAATGCCCTTATCGTGCCAGGATCCCCGCATCTTAAACACGTTTAACGCCCGGGACATTTCCCCGCGAATTTCCACATATTGCAACATTAAAATCGTATCAGTAATGGTGGAAATGTGGGATTCCGTAATGGAATGGGCCCCCATAAATTGATCCGTTGTATTAGTAAAGAACCCCGTAATTTCTTCTTGTTTTGCATACCCCGTTACCCCGATGACAAACTGACGGAAAGCATTGTTGGTCACCCCGCGGGCCAAGGCGGAGAGAGAGTCAATCGCAATGCGGGACGGCTTAAACTCGGAAATCTCCGACTTAATCATTTGCAGGTGATCTTCTAGTCCCGCTGATTCAGGATAGGTACAGAGCAGTTTCAGCAAGCCTTTTTGTTCCATCTCTTCAAAATCAATCCCCCAAGATGAGGCATTCCGAGACAGTTGGGCACGGGACTCCTCATAGGCAAATAAAATGGCCCGTTCCCCTTGGCGACAGCCCTCCTGTAAAAACTTGCTCACCAATAACGTTTTCCCCGTTCCCGTAGCCCCCGTGGCCAAAATGATCGAATCCTTGAAGAAGCCGCCGCCACACATTTCGTCCAAGGTTTTGACCCCTGACGAAATCCGGGCATTGGAAGATCGTTGGGTAAGTCGCATGGCGCCGAGGGGGAAAATATTGATGCCGTCGTGGGTAATTGTAAAGGGATATTCTCCTTTCATGTGGGTGGTTCCTCGCAACTTAAGGATTTCCACCGTTCGTCGCCGTCTCTCCCCTTCTAAAACATTCCTTAGCACGACGACGTTATCAGACACAAATTCTTCCACCCCAAAGCGGGCGATCGGGCCATACTCCTCCACCCGTTCCGTGGTCATGATGGAGGTCACTTGCAGTTGTTTTAAGCGGGCCACTAAGCGAAAAATTTCTCGCCGCACCACCGAGGCCGCATCATATTGTTGAAAAACCGCCGTAACGGAATCAATGGACACGAGCTTGGCTTTATACTTTCGAACCGCGTATTGGATGCGTTCAATCAAAGCCGACAAGTCAAATGTCCCCACTACCTCCTGTCCTTCGGGGTCAGGGGAAGCATCGAGGATAAATAATTTACCATCATCAATCAGTTGCTGGAGGTCCCAGCCAAAGCTATAGGCATTCTCGATGATATCTTGGGGAGATTCCTCAAAGGTAATAAACAGCCCCGGGTAATCAAAATGCTTAATCCCTTGATATAAAAATTGCACCGCCAGCAAGGTTTTCCCCGTTCCAGATGTCCCACTCACCAAGGTTGTCCGGCCAATGGGTAAACCGCCATGGGTGATCTCATCAAACCCCTCTATAATCGTGCGTATTTTTTGGACGCCTTTCCGCGGTACGTTGGGTCTATTTCTTTCGTTAACAATCGGTTGGTTCATCGTAAATTAAACGCAATTTAAATAAATGTGCTAATTGAAAGTGTTAAAAGGGTTTTGGCAGTGCGTACTGAGTGTCATTAAGCGAGGGATTGCAGACGCCCATTTAGCGATCCTCTGCCTCTCGCTCCCGAATTTCGTCATACAGTAAATCTAAGCCAATTAAGACCTTTTCTCGATCCGAGAGATCACCAATAATTTTACGCACGGGGGGCGGTAAGATTTTAGCCAAGGTCGGGGTGGCTAGAATTTTATCTTCCTCTGCTAATTGGGGATTTTTCAATACATCAATCACTTTTAAGGCATAAACTCCTTGAAACTCTTGCTCTAGTATATTCTTTAGCATTTTCAGAGCCCGGACAGAATTGGGGGTATTTCCGGCGACATAAAGCTTCAGGACGTAAGTTTTTTTAAAGGTACTCATTTTAATGCTAATGCTATGACTAAGATTAAAGACCAGGGCAATTACAGGCAAGGAAAGTTCTTAAGACATTGAATTAAGCTGAGCGATTAAGACAGCCTTTTATCTTAGTCTGTTTGATAATATACATCAAAAGGAAAATCCTCTCGCGGAATAGACCGACGATACATCTCGCCTAAGTGGGCCAGAATGTCAATTAAGGTTAAACGATAGTCGAGCAGCACTTCTTCGCTGCGCCCTTCTAATTTCAAGTGCTGGGCAAACTCATCCATTAACTCCATATGAATTTCTAGAATTTGGGAGATAGCAAGATCAGCAAAAAAGGCGTGGTTGACAAACTGATCAAGCAAATCATTAACATTTATATCTTGATTAAAATAGGCTAATACAATGTCTCGATATTCTGCACTTAACAGTGCCAACAATTTTCGTTTCTCTTGAGGAGACAGGTTTCGGTAAAAATGGCTGGGATTGCGCTTGTAATACACGCCTAAGTAACCTAGTCTTTCTTTAAGTTTATCGGCCAGCCGTCTTTGTTGAAGGAGTAAAAAGCTTTGCTGTGAGTCGTCTTTACTCTCCTTGAGGTCGTCGGGGATGACGTTATTGGTAAGGGAAAGACTCGGTCCTAGGTGCAGGTAGTGGGCGATCG
>JBEAQB010000378.1:0-11955 GCA_041164125.1 Cyanobacteriota bacterium | reverse complement strand
ACAACTTGGAAAGTTAACCCTATTTCCCCAAAAGCTGAACGCAGCCAATCCCACCAAAATAAAGCCCTAATACCGCCCCGGCTAACAGAGATTGGGTGATGGGATCCGTGGAAGGGGTGAGCACTGCCCCCAAAATTACCGCCCCCAGCACCACAATGCGCCAACCCCGGAGCATCTGCTGGGAAGAAACAATCCCCAAAAAGCCAAGAACGACTTGGATAACTGGAATTTGAAAGGCAAGTCCGGTGCTAAACATTAACAGCAAAACAAACTCAAAATACCGTTCAATTGACCAGAGTTGTTCAACAACATCTGCGCCATAATTAATAAAAAACTTGAGGGCAGCAGGAATTAGTGCGTAATAAGCAAACCCTAACCCCGCAAAAAAAAGCACGCTTGACCCTAGCACCACTGGCCCCAATAGACGGCGTTCTCGACGGGTGAGCCCAGGTAAAACGAATTGAATAATTTGATAAAGAATAAAGGGACTAACTATTAAGATGCCACTGTAACCGGCCACCTTGATAGACACGAAAAAAAACTCACCAGGGGCAAGTTGTAGGAATTTCACCTCCCCTGCCGGAATTTCTAGCCATTGTACTAAGGGTTTGACGGCGAGAAAACAGCCAATCACCCCCACCAGAACTGCCCCGAGAGACAAGAAAATTCGGGTTCTTAACTCTTCTAGGTGGTCAAAGAGCGACATCTCCAACTCATCGGGAATTTCGTCCAGATAATCAGGAGTGGTGGCGGTCGTGGTGGAGTCTAGCTGGGTCGGCATAGATAAAAAACGCTGACAAGGGCATGGTGTTAACTATGTTAACTAATTCTAATGGATCGCTTCCTATCTATGGATGGCCGGGGGGTATTAACGGGATAAGGAGACAGCGCGACTCAAAAAGTTAGGCAGTTCAACCAGGCGATCGGGGTCTTGCTTCGTTGGCGTGTGACGGGTTGCAGGGGGGCGCTCACTCAGTTTTTGGGGTAAAGGGTGAGGGGGACTGACCTCGGAGCGATTTTCTGGCTGGGAACTCCCCTGCGATGATTGCCAGGGTGAGGTTGCTTGACTGCTAGGAAAGGCGGCTAAGATATCTCCAACACTGGCCCAAGGTTGAGAGTCAGTATTTTGCCCTGTCAGCCGTGCGACCACTTGACGGATATCGGAGGAGGGTCGGAAATCCGGTTGGGCAACGCATTGTTCCAAGGCGGATTTATACTGCAGGGTGTAGCGTTGTTGGCGTTGAAGACGGCTGCGCAGTTCATCGACGGAACGTTCTAGTTGACTAATGTGTGCGACGTGCTGGTTAACGAGAGTCTCTTGGGTTGGTTGATCCGCGGTGATGGTCTCGCTGGGTTCTACATCACGACGCGCTAGTTCACTTTGGCTTTGAACAAGTTGTTCGGTTAGGTGCTTGATTTGATCTGCCTGGGTTAGCCGTTGACTGGTGAGGGTTTCGACTTGTAATTGTTGACGCTTTGCTTCCTCTTGGTGCACCTGTAATTCGGCAACGGTATGGGAGAGTTGCGCTTGGGTTTGGCTTAATTCCCTGGCTTGTTGATGGATTAACGCCTCAGTACTGTCGGCGCGACGTTGGTAGGCAAGCAGTTGTTGATTGGCGGCGGCCAGTTGAGCGGTTAATTGGGTAACTTGGGCTTGCAAAGCTTGGTGCGACCGTAAAAAAGGGGGGGTCAATGGCGAGGCGGCGTTTTCCCATTGTTCAGTTTGGTGATTAGTATCATCCAGGTCCGCTCCCCTTTCTTCTTGGTCTGTTGTCACAGGGCTGTCTGCCTGACCCTGGACTCTATCATTGGCTTCCCACGCTGCGGCGATCGCCATCTCTACTGCAACATTATCGAGTTCAGCCGCTGTTGATTGCCCATTATCCGGAAGGGAGGGATGAGCCGATAGCACCTCGTTAGGGGGGGGAACTGGGGGGAAAAAGTCAGAATTACTCATAAATCTTGCAAAGCTCTGGGACCGGTAAAAGCGCTGAAAAATCTTGTTCAATCGCCAGGAAGAACGGGGCAAGCCGTCATCGGTGATTGCTGAAACTAACCCATTTTGCTCCCGGCTTAGGAGCAGAGAGTCGGGGGTCTTAACCCATCAATCTGATAGGACTGTGAAAGCTAGAATTAATGATGGATTTTGGCAGACTGAGGTTTCCACGATTGGCTATCCCTGGACAGGATGCCCCACCAGAATCAGCGGTCATGGTTCCCAAACGATCTCCAAGACCCGAGTGTTACTGGGAGGGAGTCGGAACTGAACGCCTTGTTTTTTATTGGTCCCTAACGCGTAATGACAGTCAACGTCTTTGTCTATGGAACTCTCATGCCGGGGCAGTGCAATCATGCGCAATTTTGTCGCCCCTATCTTCAGCACGCCACCGTGGGCTACGTCTTCGGGAAAATTTATCACCTGCCACACCTTGGCTATCCGGGGGTGTGCGAAGGGACAGACCGAATTTGGGGCCATCTTCTCGTCTTTAGCCATGGTTTTTCCCTAGCAGCCTTGGATGCCTTAGAAGACTATGACCCCCATCGCTTGCCTGACTACAATGAATATAATCGCAGTATAACCAGTGTATTTTTAGAAGACGAGCAAGTTTATCAGGATGCTTGGATTTATCGGATGACCCCCACTAATATCCAGCGGCACAACGGCATTTACCTTCCCTCCGGTCGGTGGGGTGTACCGACGAGAGACAGGGGGGCGGATTTTACGGGTTGATCTAAGTACCTGATTGTAATTAAATAGCAGATTGGTTTTGTGCTCGATCCCCCCAGCCCCCCTTGATAAGGGGGATGCCGATAGGCGGGGGGATCTTACAATTTTCAACTCCCGTCTACTTACCAGGCAGTTCGTCTCAGGCTCACAGGGAACAGACTTACCCCTTCAGTCCTCCTGCTCTAAAACATAAAATAGCGGCTCATTAATGGCAATCATTAAAGGGTCTTCCGCAAGCGTGCTCCTTTGAGACTCCAGGTTGGCTTGTTGGGAAGCCGGTTGGAGCGGATTGACGAAAATGCTAGAACAGGCTGCGACGGCGATCGCCGCTGTTGTCAAGCCCCCCCACAGCCAGAGACGTTGCCGACGTGTTTCTTGCTCAAGGCGCTCAAAAATTTGCTGTGAGAGTTGTTCGGTGGGCATAGATGGGGGAACAGGCACATGGGGCAGTGCTGTTTGTAGGCGAATCAGCCCCAGATAAGCTTGCTTCAAGGCGGGGTCAGTATCTAACCAGCCTTGTACCAATTTGCATTCTTGGGGAGTCGCTTCACCATCAATGTAAGCGCTGAGCAGTTCAAACCGCTGAAATTGTTCGTCTTCAGCTTCTGGCACTTCCCACGGCTGACATGGGTTCATCTCAAATTCTGACTTCATAGTAGACCTCTCTGGGGGAATTGCCACCGATCAGTAGTCGTCGCGAATTAACGCCTAATTTCAAATTGCGTTTTATTCACTCCTCACACAGTTGGACGGTTCCCTAGTCCGCTGGCACCTGGGATGCGCACTGACATTGCAGATGCAATTGTTACTAGTCAAGCCACTATTCGTGGGCTAGGTAGGGTTGTAAAAAGGCTTGCAGCTTAGCGCGGGCGCGGGCAATGCGTGATTTAACCGTGCCGAGAGAAACGCCGGTAATTTCGGCAATTTCTTCATAGGCTAGACCGTCAATTTCCCGCAAGACGATGGTTGTCCGGAACGCTTCAGGCAAGTCTTTAATCGCTAAGCGCAAGCATTCGTAAAATTCGGCGGTGGAAAGGGTGTCATCAGGGCTAGGGTAGCCGGATTCAATATCCCAATCAATTTCGCCATCATCCATACGTCGGGGCGCATCCAGGGAGATGGGATGGCTAACCCGTTTGCGTTTGCGTAACTCGTCATAGAACAGGTTTGTGGCGATGCGACTCAGCCAACCTTTAAATTTGACCGGTTCGTTGAGGCGATGAATGTTGCGATAGACTCGGATCCAAACCTCTTGGGCAAGATCGGCCCGGTCTTGCCAGTCGGGAGCCAGATGGTACAAAATTTTGTCCACATGGGATTGGTAACGACGCAACAATTCGTTAAATGCTGGACTATCCGGACGAGCCTTTTGCTGACAACGTAAGATTAAATCAACGTTTGTTAGTGCTTCTGGGGGTAGGGCATTAGGATGAGAACGATTGCCTTCAATGTCCCAATTCGCATTAATGGCTTGACCCATAGATTTACCCAGCATGATTGACTCCTCACTTAAGACTGATTGACGACAAGGATACAGCAGGAGTTTCCTTCTTTAAAGTACTGTTTGCAACGAAATTCGTCGTGAGTGAGAAAAAACGCTCTGCAACGTCCTGGGGAAGCATCCATCCATTCACGCTGTTCCCCAAAGATCCCTTTTGATTTTGTGATACGCTAACCCAGATAAACCTTGATTGTTAGATTTTGACGGAAAATGTTATGCGTGTAGGGCTGTTATTTGGGGGGTGTTCCGGGGAGCATGAGGTCTCGATTAATTCTGCCCGGGCGATCGCCCATGCCCTGCGCAGTGGTCACAATCGCAAAAAATATCAAGTCACCTCGTTCTATATCCAAAAAAATGGGGTCTGGGCTAATCCGGTCACTTCCGCAGCCGTATTAGATCAGGGGGAGGCCATACGGGAAGAGAGGGCGCACCGCGAAACGTCCCCCGACGAGATCGCCCGTCAACGGTGGCAGTTTCCCCCAGAAGCTGCCGATATGGACGTTTGGTTACCCATGCTTCATGGTCCCAATGGTGAGGATGGCACGATTCAAGGACTGTTAACACTGATGCAGGTTCCCTATGTGGGCAGCAGTGTGCTGGGCTCCTGTGTCGGGATGGACAAATTAGCCATGAAAATGGCCTTTGCCCAGGCAGGCTTGCCCCAGGTCAATTATGTGGGGGTAGAGCGCAGCGAAATTTGGTCAAATCCCTGTGTTTTTCCTAAACTGTGTGATGATATTGAAGCCAAAGTCGGTTACCCCTGCTTTGTTAAACCGGCTAATTTAGGGTCATCCGTCGGGATTGCCAAAGTCCGTAACCGGGGCGAATTAGAAGCCGCCTTGGATAGTGCCGCCAGTTACGATCGCCGCATCATTGTGGAAGCGGGTTTAGCGGATATTCGGGAAGTGGAATGCGCCGTTTTAGGGAATGAAACCCCTAAAGCATCCGTGATTGGCGAAATTAGTTACGAGGCTGACTTTTACGACTACGAAACCAAATACACTGATGGTCGAGCTCAACTCCAGATTCCCGCCGATTTACCCGCCGATGTGGTGGAACAGTTGCAAACCATGGCAATTCAAGCCTTTAAAGCGGTGAACGCCACCGGCTTAGGACGCTTAGACTTTTTCTACCAAGCCGCCACCGGTAACATTGTGATTAACGAAATTAATACCCTGCCGGGTTTCACCGCCTTCAGTATGTATCCCCAACTCTGGCAGGCCTCGGGGCTGGACTTTCCCGATTTGGTCGATCAACTCATTCAACTGGCGATCGCCTACCATGAAAAGCCCGATTAATCCCTCATTCGTTAAACTACGATTACTTCATCTCTTTATCTGTTTTGTCCTCTGAAACGTCAACGGAAAAGACACTCATTAGTCTTGGATTTCATGCCTTGTCCGATCCCATCCGGTTACAAGTCTTGGCGCTGCTTCAACACCAAGAACAATGTGTTTGTGATTTGTGTGATCATCTAGACATCAGCCAATCGAAATTATCCTTTCACCTCAAACGGCTAAAGGCGGCGGAGTTAGTACAAACGCGCCAAGCGGGTCGCTGGATTTACTACCGCCTCAATCCCAAACAATTTGCGCTCCTACAGGAGTATCTAGAAACCTATCGCCGATCGCCAACGGCCTCTATGGCTCGGAGTTGTGATGATGAATGATCGGTTACCGTGGCATTGGTAAACACTGGTAAGGCTGATAACGTGCGTCAACCCCGATCTAATTGGACAACAATCACTGAGTCACGTTTTCCTTGGGAACAGGAAGCACTCAGGTTTCTTCAACAGCAGTTTCCGCCCTATGATTCCTATCGGGCTTGGGCGAACTTGGAGTTTATTGCTCTCGATGGCAGCATCAATGAAATAGATTTATTAGTTTTTTCTCCCCAGGGCTTTTTTGTGGTTGAAATCAAAAGCCGTCCGGGCAAAATTACCGGGGATGCCGGGACTTGGATTTGGGAGCAGGGGGAAAAACGGTTTACCCTCGACAATCCGTTAATTAGTGCTAATCTCAAAGCCAAAAAACTGCGCTCACTGCTTGAGTCTCAACGGGCCTGTCGTCGTCGCTCTTTGCCCTTTATTGAGCCGTTGATTTTTTGCTCTGCGCCAGACCTTCAGATTGCCCTCCAGGGAACGGCTCATTATCGTATCTGCGATCGCCAAACCATGATGGGGACGTTAACCCGTCGAGACTGCCCAGGCTTGCCCCCCCTCCGGGGCGTTTATGATCGTCCTACTTTAAAAATCGTTAGTCAGGGACTGGAGCAAGCGGGGGTTCGACCCTCCCAACGGTTTCGGCAAGCGGGGGATTATCGCCTGGGGGACTTAATTGAAGAAGGTCGGGGGTATCAGGATTGGCAGGCAACCCATCGGTCATTAACCAACGTTCAGCGTCGTTTACGGCAATATTTAGTCCATGCCCAGGGCGATCGCCGTTCCATTGAACAGGCCGCCAAACGGGAGTTTCAGTTACTCGAACATTTAGCCCATCCCCGTATTTTGCAATGCCGGGATTATCAGGAGCATGATCTGGGACCGACCCTCATTTTTGACTATCATCCCTCCCAAATGCGCTTGGATCATTACCTCAAGCAAAAACAAGGACAACTGAATGTTGAGGTTCGTCTTGATTTATTGCGGCAACTGGCCGAGGCGATCGCCTATGCCCATCAACAACAGATTGTGCATCGGGGCCTATGTCCCCAAAGCGTGTTGGTTTGGGAGGTTACCCCCAACCATCCCCAGATCAAACTCTATAACTGGCAAGCGGCCCAAAGCAGCCGAAACAGTACGAATAGCACCGCCCTCAGTTCCCAGTTTGACAGTTTTGTGGATGCCCTGAGCACCGCTTATTTTGCTCCCGAATCCCTCAACAATAAAGAATTAGTCGGAGACTATCTGGATATTTTTTCCCTCGGGGCGATCGCCTTTCATTTGTTTAGTGATCAGCCTCCAGCCTGTAATGGGTTGGAACTCAGTCAGAAATTACGGGGAAGTAAGGGGTTACAGATTAGTGCGATCGCCGATGGCATTCCCAAAAGTTTGCAAGATCTCATTCAAGACAGCACCCACCCGGAAGTGATTAATCGCCTTGAGTCGGTGGGGGACTTTCTGGGGGGATTAGACGCGGTGGAAGAAGCATTAACGACCCCCGACAGCATTTTCACCGATGACCCGACATTAGCCCAAAAAGATGACGAGTTGCCAGGGGGGTTTAAAGTCCGCCGTCGCCTGGGGCAAGGGGCCTCCTCCGTGGCCCTGTTGGTCGAACGTCATCAACAAATCTGGGTGTTGAAAGTGGCCAATAGTCCCGAGCACAATGTCCGGTTGGCAGAGGAAGCGGACGTGCTGCAAAAATTACGTCATCCCCACATTGTCGAGTGGGCCGAGTCCCTTGACCTGAATCACCGCACCGCTTTTTTACTCCATCCTGTTTTTGTGGATAAGGAAAAAATGCGGATTGAAACCCTGGGGCAACGGTTACGGCGGGAAGGGCGACTACACATTGATTTGTTACAACGCTTTGGGGAAGATTTACTCCATATCCTGAACTATTTAGAAGAGACGGGCATTAATCACCGTGATATCAAACCGGACAACATGGCGATCGGACAATTGGGGAGCACGGCTAAACTCCACTTGGTGCTCTTTGATTTTTCCCTGGCCAAAACCCCCCTGGATAATATTCGCGCTGGTACCCGCAGCTATTTAGATCCGTTATTGCCTCTGAGAAAGCCGCCCCTATGGGATTTGCAGGCCGAACGCTACGCCGCCGCCATCACCCTCTATGAAATGGCAACGGGCACCTTACCCCAATGGGGAGACGGCAAAACCGATCCGTCCCATTTAGCCTGTGAAATCACCCTGGAGTCGGAATTGTTGGAAGCCAGTTTGCGCGAAGAGCTAACGGATTTTTTTGGGCGGGCGTTACGGCGGGATGTCAGTCAACGCTTTGATAATGCAGAGGAAATGCTCCGGTGTTGGCGGGATTGTTTTGTGGGGATTGATTCCTTTACGGCGATCGCCTCGGCGGAAAACCAGGCCCAGTTACAAACCCTGATCGCCCAGGCTACCCTGGATACCCCGATCGCCCAATTGGGGCTAAGTTCACGGGCGATCAATGCCTTGGATCGGATTGATGTGTTAACGGCCCAGGAACTGTGGCGTACTCCCAAACGATATTTAAACCGCCTACGGGGGGTCGGCAATCAAACTCGACGCGAAATTCTGCAGGCGGTGACTGTCCTGCAAACCCATTGGGATAATGCCAACCGAGGGGAGTCGATGACCCTGGACACCAATGAAGGGGATGAGAGTCAATTCTCAGATACTAGACCTTTAAGTGTGGATTTATTGGCCCAAAAACTGCTCAAACCCAAGGGCAAGCAGGATCAGGCGTTGCGTAAACAGTTAGAGACGATCCTACTCTCGGAGTCTCCTCCTGGGTTAACCCCCGGAGACGGGGCGATCGCCAAAGACCGACAAGCAGGCTTGGGCAAGTTACAACGGCGATGGTTGCGAGATCCCCAGGTTGCTTCCCTCCGCACTGAAATTCAGGCTATCCTCGCTAGTGCGGGGGGCATCATGGCGGCGGCAGAACTCACCGACGCAATTTTGATTGCCCGGGGATCAATTTATGACGAACCCCAGCGCTCCCGCCTGGCAACGGCAATTTTACGGGCGGCGATTCTAGCAGAACAGGGCACGAAATCCCCCCAATTCCGAGTGTATGACCGGGAAAACCGTTCCCTACTGGCCCCCAATGAAGCGTTTGCTGACTATGGGTTTCAATTGGGGGACTGGGCGGATGAATTGGCCCAGGCCGATCCGTTGTTATCCCCCCAACGGGTTCAAGCTCAGTTACGGGAGGTCGCACCGCCCCCTGGTTTCGAGCCATTAACCGACGATCGCCTAATGCGCTTAGCAGCGGCGGCCTCCCGTCAAGCCGCGGTTTCCAGTCGGTTAGAGTTGTATCCCCGGGGGATGGACGCCAAACGGGCCGTCATTTTATCCCAGGGGGCGTTGTATGGCTTGACGACCCTGACCCTAGAGCAAATCCGTGATCGCGTTGCCAGTCGTTACCCGGACGCCCAACCCTTACCCCCTCGTCCCCGATTAGATGGTCTGTTAGCGGCAACCTCCCTGGCGTTGAATTGGAATGCCCTGAAGGGATGTTATGAAAATTCATCCCGGGCCAGTTCTCTGTCTAGTAGCGCCTACTCCCTCAGTCGTTTGCCCGGGCCTTGGCCCGAAGGGGCAGCCGTTTCTCTCCCAGCCTGGGAGCAGCGGCTAGAGCGGAGTCTTAAAGCCGGGGCTTACCAAGTGTTGATGGTGAAACCACGCTTATACGAACGGGCCTATCAGCAATTAACCTCCCGGTTTGGGGTGGCGTTGGTGGATTTAGAGGGAATTTTTATTGAATCGTTACGTACCGTCGTGCAAAAGGCCGGGGCAAACTGGCAGTTAGTGGTGGAGACTGATGCCCATCCCCATCAAGGATATTGGGATAAGTTAATGGTTTTAGTACAGCGGGTGATGCCGTTGGTAGAGGCCCAATTACGGAATATTGATCGCCCGATGTTGATGATTTATCCGGGTCTGTTGGCTCGCTACCATCAAATGACTTTGTTTGATCACCTCCGCCAGGCGATCGCCAAACCCCAGGGGATTCAAGGGTTATGGGTGTTGGTTCCCGGCGATCGGGAGGCGTTAATTGATGGCAAGGCGGTGCCGGTGCTGAGTGCAGCGGAAAAAATGAGGATTCCCGAAGCTTGGTTAGACGGTTAAGGTAATGTCAAGGGGAGAGTGATGGCTAGGGGTTTAATAGGTCTAATCCATACAGGACAAGCGATTGAGCGCCGTCATAGAGAAAAGTGTTTAATTCAATCTTGCGAATTAAAATTGCGAATTAAAATAAAGGGGGCTAAATTTTAATTGAGATTGTTGAGTTAAATTTTTCATTAATTCCCATACATCAATGAGTAAAAAACTAACGGCAGTTTTTGATGGCAATGTATTTCATCCTGAAACACCATTGGAGCTAGAAGCTAATGCCCGCTATGTTCTGACGATTGAGGCGGAACAGAAAAAAAACATCTGGGATTTATTGGAACCGATGATAGGAACCATTGAAGCACCGTCAGACTGGGCAGGCGAGCATGACCATTACCTACATGGTACCCCTAAACGAACGGACAAAAGTGCAAATGAATGAAAGATTGTTTTTAGATACTTTTTTTATTCAAGCTTTATTCAATAAGCGGGATCAGCATCATCCAAAAGCGAAAAAATTCTTTCCCCGGCTTAAGAATGCTCAGGAAGTATGGACAACCGAAGCAGTTTTAATTGAAATTGGTAATGCTTTAAGTATCTATAATCGAGATTTAGCTAGTACTTTCATTGGGGAGTCCTATACTGATAATCAGATGAAGATTGTTTCAGTTGATACGGTTTTGTTGAAGCGGGGTTTAACGCTATATCAAGAAAGAAAAGATAAATCATGGGGCTTAACTGATTGCATTTCCTTTATCGTCATGGGAGATCAACAGCTTACCGATGCCCTAACCGCAGATATTCATTTTGTGCAAGCCGGTTTTCGGGCATTATTGCGAAATTAGAGAATTTTTTGGCTCAAGGGAATGCTTTTTCTAATTGCTAGGTTGCACTTTGCAATCTCGCTCACCTCAGGCTAAAAATAAGATTTCATTCATGGGAGATTAACGGAGCGTTTGAGAGGGGTTTTGGAAACGGATTAAGGGCCTAGCCTCGCCGTTTGCGGGTTTTGGGGGGTTGCCATTGGCGGATTTGGTCGAGGGTGAGGGTGTGTTGTTTGGCTTCTTCTTGGCTGAATTGCTCGAAGTAGTCCCCCATGGCGAGGCCAAATTGGGGATCGATGGCGTTGTGCCATTGTTTGAGCCAGGGTAGGAGTTCTAGCAGGCCAGCAAGGAGGGGAATCAGCCGGGGGTCTTGTTGGCCGCCTTCTTTTTCTTGGATTTCGACGTAGTAGGCGCTGATGGCTTGGGCGAGTTGCAGGGGGTTATAGCCGGCCCAGGCGATCAGGGGTTGGCCGTCGGCTTTTTGGCAGTGGGGAAAGCTGACCCAGCGTTCTTTGGGGACATCGAGTTTGCCCCGTAGTCGCCAGTGATGGGTTTTGAGGAAGTCGCTGGAGGTGTATTTGGGGGGGACGGGAATGGTGCCAATCTGGCGTTCTTTTTCTTCTTTGATTTGTCTGAGGTCAAGGTATTGGGGATGGTCTTTGGGCAGTTGGCCGCGGGCGTCGATCTGATCTTCGAGGCGTTGCAGGTGCCAGGTGTTTTCCCAGGCTTGGCGTTTTCGCAGTCCAGGGGCTTTGTAGCGCAGGACGGGCAGCAGGGGCACGCTTTCGTTTTCGACGAGTTGGTTAATCAGGGCTTGGACTTTGAAGGTGCGATCGCCGGTATAGAGTTCAGCAACGGCCATAAATTGGGGGTCTTGTTGGGCAATGTCGGCGAGTTTGGCGGTGGAGATGAGGCTAATGTCGATTGCTCCCCCTACCCTTCGATTCTGCTCAGGCGGACAATCCCCCTTGGGAAGGGGGACTTTTTGATGGTTTTCAGGGTTCATGCGGCCATCGAAGTCGAAGTAGGTTTCTAGGCGGTCTAATAACCAAGCTTGCAGGGCGTTTTGCAGTTGGGTTTCCCAGGGTTCGGTTTGCCAACGACGCTTGTACTGAAATTGTTC
>JBEAQB010000377.1:0-14830 GCA_041164125.1 Cyanobacteriota bacterium | reverse complement strand
AAACATGCCGCCGCCCATCCCTGGCATCCCTGACATGGCCGGCATCCCCCCCATGCCCATTTGTTGCATCATGCTCCGCATGCGGGTGAAATTAGTGATTAGTTTAGATACGTCGCTTTCGCTATGGCCCGAGCCTTTGGCGATACGACGGCGGCGGTTGGGGGATTTGGCGAGCAAATCAGGATTTTTGCGCTCTTCGATGGTCATGGAACTGATCATTGCTTCCGTGCGCTGAAGCTCTTTTTCGCCTTTTTCAATGTCGGTGCTACTGAGTTTGTTCATGCCGGGAATCATTTTCAGTAATCCCCCCAGGGACCCGATATTTTTCATTAGACGCGTTTGTTTAATGAAGTCATCAAAGTCGAAGTTGGCTTGCAAAATTTTATTTTGCATTTTTTCAACATCGGCAATGTCGATCGCCTCTTGGGCTTTTTCCACCAGGGTCAACACATCCCCCATGTTGAGGATGCGGCTAGCCATGCGCTCAGGGTAAAAGGGTTGTAGGGCTTCAACCTTTTCGCCAACGCCAACGAATTTAATCGGTTGACCGGAGATCTGCCGCACCGAGAGAGCGGCCCCCCCCCGGGTATCCCCATCTAATTTCGTGAGGATTGCCCCAGTGATACCGATTTCTTGGTGAAATGTATGGGTGAGGTTGGCGGCTTCCTGACCAGTCATGGCATCGACGACCAGCAGGGTATCGTCGGGGTTGACAGTTGCTTTAATACGGGCCAGTTCGGCCATCATTGTTGGGTCAATTTGCAAGCGACCGGCGGTGTCGATGAGGACAGTATCAACGCCCAATTCTTTGGCCTTTTCAACCCCCTGCCGGGCAATTTCGACGGGATCGGCGTCGGTTCCCAGGGCAAAGACAGGAACATCAATTTGCTGCCCGAGGGTTTTGAGTTGGTCGATCGCCGCTGGCCGATAAACGTCAGTAGCCACCATGAGGGCTTTACGGTTTTCTTTGCGGAGATAGAGAGCCAGTTTGGCAGTGGCGGTGGTTTTTCCCGTTCCCTGTAGACCGGCCATGAGGATGACTGTGGGTTCCGTATCAGCCTGGGCAAGGGGGACGTTGCTTTCCCCCATCAGGGTTACGAGTTCGTCGTAAACGATTTTAATGAATTGTTGGCCGGGATTGACGCCGCTGATGACATCGGCCCCGAGGGCTTTCTGCTCAATATCTTTAATGAAGCCTTTGACAACTTGCAGATTAACGTCCGCCGCTAGCAATGCTCGCCGCACTTCCTGTAGGGTTTCTTTGATATTGCTTTCACTAATTTTGTCCTGACCCCGGAGCTTTTTCCAGGCGTCTTCAAGGCGATCGGCTAAGGCATCAAACATAAACTTTTAACGGCGGTGCATAGTTTTGAGACTCTTTAATCAGGATAGCTTTAAGGGGTTAGTCGTGACAATTTCACCGCTGGGCTATAGACAAAAACTTGTGAACGTTCATGACTCTTAACTAATGCCAGGACGGAGGCGATCGCCCTCAGCCGGGGAGAATGATACCCTGAAAAAGTTGATTCTCTCTGTTTTTGTCGCTGTGGTCTTGGTTTGATTGAGGGTCTCAGTGGGGGGTGATCGGAATCAAACTTGAAAAGCTTTTTCGTCGTGAGTATCTGTGTGACAGGCTTATTAATCGTTTTGCTTGGCTCGGTTTTCTTTTGTTTTCAAAACGTCATTGTTCGTATTTTATTCACGCAGCAAACCCTGTTCGGCATTTGGGCGATCGGCGGTTTTGTCTCATCTACACTGAGCCATTCCCTACTGTTATTACTATTACGCATGCTCTGGGTTGTGCCACTCATGGCGGCTACGGCCAATCGTTTCCATGGGGAAACCTGGCGAGACATTCGTCACCTTCGACAGCCAAGACAGCAGCACACATTATGGGGAGCTGTGGGGTGTGGATTACTGATGTTTCTCTACTTAGTGCTACTCTACATTGCCATCAGCCTGATTCCCACAGGAATTGCCATTACACTATTTTTCACCTATCCCATCTTTACGACCCTATTAGCTTGGCGGCTAGTGAACGATACGCCAAGCTTATTACGCTGGGTAGTCATTGCCATGACATTAATCGGGACATTACTCACCGTTCCCTATCCCTATCAAGGTGACGGACAACACCTGATCCTAGGGATTACAACCGGGATTGCTTCCGGTTTTGCCTACGCCAGTTATACCGTATTTGCTCAAAAAACCTTACAACATTTACACCCTGTACCGTTTACTTGGATTAGTTTTGCGATGACATTGGGGTTATCAGCCCTCAGCCTAGCAATCTGGCATCCGACAGCAGGATCTTTACCTTGGGGGTCGCTCTTAGGCTGGTCATTGTTCTCCGCATTATTTACCTGGGCCGGGCATGGGTTAAATAATTGGGGGATTCAACTTATTGGCGCTAGTCGGGCGGCCATCATCGGGGCGACCAACCCGGCATTAACTGTGGTGTTGGCTGGATTGACCATTCAAGAAACCCTTAATGGTATCCAACTCCTAGGGGTCATGGTTGTGACGGTCAGCGTTGCGTTACTCAACTATCAAAAAGTCAATTGATGTATTTTGCTGTTGAACACTGCAATAGATAGTAGCAATATTTTTGTGACAGGCAACGCCCCCTAGCGTTTCACCACCGCCAGGAAAATCACGGGGTGATGTAGTTTAACGCCACAAGTTTTTGCCAGATTTTATTGACGCTTTCGTCAAGAGATTCTAGATCGGTACGACATTCGACATCGGGGCTAGTAGGGGGTTCATAGGGATCGTCAATTCCGGTAAACCCCTTAATTTCACCGTTGCGGGCTTTGGCATACAGCCCTTTAACGTCGCGACCTTCACACACCGTTAGGGGCGCGTTGACAAACACTTCCATAAAATTCCCAATGGTTTGTTTGACTTCTTCGCGCACGGCCCGATAGGGAGAAATCGCTGAAACAAGAACGATTACACCATGGCGAGTCAGCAGATTAGCAACAAAACCAATCCGTCGAATATTGGTATCCCGATCTTCCTTACTAAACCCTAACCCTTTCGTTAAGTTGGTTCGCACGATGTCGCCATCAAGGACTTCTAGACTATAGCCGCCATCGGTTAATTTTTTGTTGAGGGCATTGGTGATGGTTGTTTTGCCCGCACCACTTAATCCTGTCAGCCAGATCGTTACGCCACGCTGTTTCATAAAAGTTTGAATAATTTTGGTAAACAAGTGTTTGTCGACCTAGAGCTTACCGTGTTGATGCGTCTTTGACAATTGAACAACAGCCTACAGACTACTACTCAGGGTTAGGGTGGCATCTTGGCAGTCTGTGGAGATTTCTTTGTGATCCCAAACCTGACCATCCAAAGCCATTTGCTCGATTAAACTGGCTAATTTTAAGGCTTTAAGGGCCTGTTCACCGCCGACGGAAGGCTGCTCACCACCCCGTACACAATTGATAAAATGTTCTAACTCAGCGTGAAGGGGTTCAATATTGCTCGTGTAAACTTTTTCGATCAAACCATCTTGGCGATAGAGAACTTGCCCGTAGTCTGCACTCCAATCGGCGGTAGTTTGGCGATGAATTAAAATTTCGTTGTTGAGAAAGTCGGCTTCGGTTAATGAACTTTTGCAGTGGGCGGCAATGTTGCGAATTTTACGGTGAGTCACTTTACTGGCTGTTAAGGTCGCCACAATTCCTGAGGCAAACCCCAATGTGGCAGTGACATAGTCTAAATAACCCGATCCCGATGCCCGACTGCCGCTGGCTGAGAGTCTAACCACAGGGACTCCGACCAGTTCTAGTAATAAGTCAATGTCGTGGATCATTAAATCTAATACCACTGAGACATCATTAGCCCGTTGAGAATAAGGACTCATGCGATGGGCCTCGATCGCCAACAGTTCTTCAGTTTTGAGGATTTTGTTGAGTTCTAAAAAGGCAGGATTAAACCGTTCAATGTGACCGACTTGCAAAATACAATTCGCGTCGGCCGCTGCATTAACCAAGGATTCGGCTTCGGCAATACTGGCGGCGATCGGTTTTTCGATCAGGGTATGGACGCTATGTTGGAGACAATTCATTCCCACGTCATGGTGGAGACGGGTCGGGACAGCAACGCAAACCGCATCCACATGGGGTAACATTTCCAAATAATTTTCAAAAAAATGTACTCGATATTTGCTGGCTGTATCTAGCCCCCGCTCGACATTGACATCGGCGATACCCACAAACTCCACGTCCTTCATTAAGCTAAGAATGCGGGTATGATGTTGCCCCATATTGCCTACCCCAATCACCCCGATACGGATCGGCTTGAGATAGCTCCGTTGCCCATTGAGCTGATGGCTCGTCATGATGCTGTTGTCGCTCCTAAACACCCAGCTAGCCAGAATAGCCTGACCGTTAATAAGTTACATTACGAAAAATTTATGCCTTCGATACTAGCACAGCCCGTGTTTGTGTTTTGCTTTTTAACCGGGAAAAAGGCTTCAACGCTAGGGGGGAGACGGCAGTGATAACGCCGGCTGCCCCGGTACTAGACAACATTCATGACTTTACTCCAGGATCTACTCCCCATGCGTAAACGGGCTTTGTTACTGATTAATCGTCAGGCTCGCAAAGGCAAACAGGGTTTTGCTCAAGCGGTGAATTGTTTGGATAACTTGGGGTTTGAGTTGATTACGGTGCCGACCAAACTCAGCCAATCCCTTGAGGAATATGTTGAATTCTATGCCAATTCGGTGGATATGGTCATTGTGGGGGGCGGCGATGGCACCCTGAATGCTGTGGTTAATACGTTAGTGCGATTTCAGTTACCGTTGGGAATTTTACCGATGGGGACAGCGAATGATCTCGCCCGGACGCTCAATCTCCCTAGTACCATTCCCCAAGCTTGTCAGGTAATTAGCCAAGGACACCGCCAGGCGATCGACTTGGGCTGCGTCAATGGTCAATACTTTTTGAACGTTGCCAGTCTCGGACTGAGTGTGGATATTACCACCCAGTTAACCCAGGGAGGAAAACGTCGATGGGGCACGTTAGCCTATGCGATCACGGCGATCAAGGCCCTAGGGCAGGCTCGTCTATTCCACGCCACCATCGCCCAGAATGGGACCACTCAACGGGTCAAAACGTTGCAGATTGCAGTGGGCAATGGTCGTTATTATGGGGGCGGCATGGCGATCGCCAAGGACGCCACCATTGATGACAATCGGTTAGACTTGTACAGCTTAGAAATACAGCATTGGTGGCAAATTTTCGACTTACTCATCCATTTACCTAGGGGACAACAGGATCTCTTGCCTTGGGTCAGAACCCTGGTGGCCGAACAACTTGAGATTCGCACCACTCGCCCGCGCCCCATTAATACGGATGGGGAAATTACAGTAGAAACCCCAGCGCAATTTCGTGTTGTCCCCCGCGCTTTATCCGTTTTTGTGCCAGCCCCCCCCGGTAAGCTATAAATCTGATAGGGGATTAATTTTCCTAACATTTTTTTTATTCCAAATTCCAAACAATACGGCATCGTTATGAGTAATACGAGTAATTTCCGTCAGGTGATGCGGGAAGCCAAAGGTCAAAGCCTGATCGGGCCAGATGTAATTCAAAATGCCCTGCCTTTTTTAGGCGGAGGCCTGGTACTGACTGCGCTCGGAACCTATGGCGGTCTCAGCGTCATGGCTGGTAATCCCGGCTTGTTTATGCCCACCTTCTGGGGCGCCTTAATTGGCAACTTTATTCTTTTCTTCATTGCCATGCGGGTAGCGGAGAAGGCCAACAACAGCACAGCACTACCTTTGCTTGCGGTTTACAGTCTCTTGTCTGGTTACACCTTGAGCGGCATTGTCTTCGTCGCCCTCGGGACGGCCGGGGTGGGAATCCAGGGAATTGGCATTGCAGCCCTAGGCTGTGGCGTTACCTTTGTGGTCGCCCGCAATATTGGTTCTAATCTTTCCGAACAGGACGGTATTGCCTTAGGGAAGACTGTCTCGTTGGGGTTAATTGCCTTACTCGTTGTAATGGGATTACAGCTACTACTGGGACTGTTTGGTATTTACACGCCCACCTTTCTAGAAGTAGCCATTTCCGGCCTAGGTGTTCTACTGTTTGCTGGAGCGTCAGTGGTGGACTTTTTTGTGCTCCCCCGCACCTACAACAATAACCAATATTTAGCAGCCGCCCTGTCGATGTATTTAACCTACATCAACCTTTTCATTTTTATTTTGCGTCTGTTGATCGCCCTGAATAGCCGCGATTGATGGTGCGCGACTGTGAAAGGTCTCGTGGGGGGTGGGGCATCTGCCATCCCCCCCGTTAAGCGGTCTCAACAGTGCCGGCAAAATACATTTTCGACTTTTCAGGATCAGGAATCATTGTTTTGTCCCCCTCTTGCCAACCCACCGGGCAGACTTCATTGGGATGGGATTGAACGTGACGAATCGCCTTGAGTACCCGTAACGTCTCATCAACACTACGACCAAAAGAGAGGTTATTAATAGTGGCGTGTTGGATAATGCCGTCAGGATCAATAATAAATAACCCCCGCAGGGCGATGCCCGCCTCAGGATTGAGGACATTATAGGCTTGACTGATCTCCTTTTTTAGATCCGAGACGAGGGGGTAATTGATGTCACCAATCCCACCAAATTTTCGTTCCGTTTGAATCCACGCTAAATGGGAAAATTCGCTGTCCACCGATACCCCTAAAATCTCCGTATCCAGGGCAGCAAACTCACCATGGCGATCGCTAAACGCAATAATTTCCGTGGGGCAGACAAAGGTAAAATCAAGGGGATAGAAGAAGAGAACAACGTATTTACCACGATAACCACTAAGCTTCAGGGTCTGAAAGTTTTGATCAATAATCGCTGTTGCCGTAAAGTCCGGCGCCGGTTGCCCAACCCGCAGTGTCTCCGTCATCGTCATGTTTCCTTAGCCTGAATTTAGAATGCCAGGCTAATTATAACCTGAGGTAAAGCGAGCGCCGATTGACAGTCTCCGCCCCTAGGTCGGCCATTCTCATTGGCTGACAGTCCAGCCGGGGCATTTTTTGTTTGGCGATAGAACTCTTACCGAAGAAGCTTTATAATTTAGGCGGATCAGCGATCTGTCCTCCCCCTAGTCCACCTTTTGACGGGTATTGGTCCACACCATTACTGTCAGGCCGTGTCAAGCTCAATACAGACGCCGTGATACGTCATGATTTAGTCTTTTAGTCTTTCGCCGTGAGGAGAGCATTACCCCTGTGTTTGTCTTAACTGGTTACGAGTATTTTCTCGGTTTCCTGATCATTTGTAGTTTAGTGCCGATTTTAGCCCTAACTGCCTCTAAACTACTACGCCCAAGAAAGGGTGGTCCTGAGCGGCAAACAACCTATGAATCCGGGATGGAACCGATTGGCGGTGCTTGGATTCAATTTAATATTCGTTACTATATGTTCGCGCTGGTTTTTGTTGTTTTTGACGTAGAGACAGTATTCCTTTACCCTTGGGCGGTTGCCTTCAGCCAGTTGGGCCTGTTAGCCTTTGTAGAAGCCTTAATTTTTATTGCGATTCTTGTCGTTGCTCTGGTTTATGCTTGGCGAAAAGGGGCCCTGGAATGGTCTTAACCCTAACCCCCCCAGGATGTCATCGCCGATAGTCACTGACTTTACCCGTCTCACGCTTTCGTAAACTTCCTGAATTGATCACTATGAGTCCCAACCCACCCAACTTAACCGATCTTGACCAGGCGGCTGCCGCCAGAATCTTAAACCCAGCCAGCCGTAGCCAAGTGACTCAGGATTTGTCGGAGAATGTCATCCTGACGACCGTTGACGACCTCTACAACTGGGCAAAGTTGTCTAGCCTGTGGCCATTACTCTATGGCACTGCCTGTTGCTTTATTGAATTTGCGGCATTAATTGGCTCACGCTTCGATTTTGATCGTTTTGGTTTAGTGCCCCGCTCCAGTCCTCGTCAAGCGGATTTGATTATCACGGCCGGAACCATCACCATGAAAATGGCCCCGGCCCTTGTGCGTCTCTATGAAGAAATGCCTGAGCCTAAATACGTGATCGCCATGGGAGCCTGCACCATTACCGGGGGAATGTTTAGTAGCGATTCCACCACGGCGGTACGCGGGGTAGACAAACTCATTCCTGTCGATGTTTATATCCCCGGTTGCCCGCCCCGACCAGAAGCAATTTTTGATGCGATCATCAAGCTCCGCAAGAAACTCTCCAATGAGTCAATCCAAGAACGAGAGTTTATCCAACAAACTCACCGGTTTTATAGCACTCCCCACCAAATGAAGTCCGTGGCTCCTATCTTGGACGGCAAATATCTGCAGCAAGAGACGCGCAGTAACCCGCCTCGGGAACTGATGGAAGCGATGGGGATGCCTGTGCCGCCTGCTTTAGCAACCTCTCAACAAAAGGAGCAATTTGATCGTGGCTGAGGAAAAGAAACCCAATAACCAAGAATTATCGCCCCCTGACGCGGATCTTACCCCCGCCGGTGCCACCTCGGCTTGGTTGAGTAACAATGGCTTTGAGCATCAGAACCTGCCATCTGATCACCTTGGTGTGGAAATGATTCAAGTCGAGGCGGATCTGCTACTCCCCCTAGCGACGGCCCTCTATGCTTACGGCTTTAACTATCTCCAATGCCAAGGGGCCTATGATGAAGGTCCGGGTCAATCGTTGGTTAGTTTTTATCATTTAGTCAAGCTCAATGACCAGGGTCTGCCGCCGGAGGAATTGCGAGTCAAAGTATTCTTACCCAGGGATAAACCGACCCTGCCGTCTGTTTATTGGATTTGGAAAGCAGCGGATTGGCAGGAGAGAGAATGTTACGATATGTTCGGCATTGTCTATGAAGGTCATCCCAATTTGAAACGGATTTTAATGCCAGAAGATTGGGTCGGTTGGCCGTTGCGCAAAGATTATATTTCACCGGATTTTTACGAACTCCAGGATGCGTATTAACCCGGTCTCAGGCTGAGGGGGGATGGATTAGCTGGGGTCGGAAAGAACGGATACATTCTGGGGGTGAAGAATGTCAAAAAACCAGCGTTCTAACCGATCGCCAAGGGCGGCTAAGGAATAGTCTTGTTCAGCGCGCTGACGACAATGATGGCGATCAATTTGGGGCAATTGGGCGATCGCCGCCGTCAGCCCTAGGAGAGAATCGGGTTCCACCAGAAACCCGGAAACGCCATCTTGAACAATTTCCCCGGGGCCGCCCCGACGATAGGTAATAATTGGGACACCGCAGGCTAGTGACTCTAAGGCGACTCGTCCCAGGGCTTCCACCCACTTGTGGGTCATCAGCAACCCTTGGCATTGTCCTAACGCCTGCTGAAATTCCGCTGTGGGTAAAAAGCCCCGATAGACCAATTTCGCCTTAGGATAACGGGCATGTAACCCTTCCCAATACGACTTGTCTTGGATATAGCCAAAAATCTGGAGCTGTTTACCTGTGATTTCAGCCGCGGCGATCGCATCTTCCAAGCCTTTTTCTGGCGAAATCCGGCCGGCCCAGGCTAAATCTTCCCCTGGGTTAGGTTGAAAATGATACCGTTCCACCTCGATGCCCCCCCCCAAAATCCGAAACACTGCCGGGTGGGGAAAGGTTTCGGCTTGAGCCTGGGTATGAACCCCCAATGTCCCGGGTTTCAAGCTTGCTATTCGCTCAATGCCTTCTTCCATCGCCACTAACCAAGAACTCATATTGATGTAATGAAGCACCGGGGTGACAAAAAAGGGCGCAATGTAAAGAGGTAACCAATCGTAGGCAAAATTAACAATGATGTGATAGTCAGCCTGGGTTAAAAAGGCCCGGTCCCACAGATTGGCAACAACGGCGTTAGGCGGCATAAAAATCCCCTCATCCCTGGCTTGTTTCGGTGCCGATGACTGAAATTCCCCGGCAATTTCTTGGATGGGTAAATCGGCTACCTGTGATCCCTGGGGTGCCAAAATGGTTAAGTCATGACCCCGTTGCAATAATTCCTTGGCAATATTACAAATATTTAGACCAACCCCTCCCACCTGACCAGACTGTAAAGTACCCACAGGAGTGGCAACGAGTAAAATTTTCATGGCTTTAATTTTGTCGTTTTGTTGTCCTTAGTTAACTTAGTCGCATTTTTTATGACCCCGAAACTGATTATTCATGGCGGTGCCAGCTCCCTCGACGATAAAGGGGGATTAGCCCCAGTTCGTCAGTCACTCCACGTAATTGTTGCTCAGGTTTATCAGATCCTCCTAGACGGGGGGAGCGCTGTTGACGCCGTGGTGCAGGGGTGTGAATACCTGGAGAATGAACCCCGTTTCAACGCAGGGACAGGATCAGTGTTGCAGTCCGATGGGCAAGTGCGCATGAGTGCGTCGTTGATGGACGGCGATCGCCAGACGTTTAGCGGCGTCATTAATGTGTCACGCATTAAAAATCCAATTCAAATGGCCCAGTTTCTCCAGGCACAAACTGATCGTATTTTATCGGATTATGGGGCAGCGGACCTAGCGCGGGAAATGCAATTACCCCTCTATGACCCGGCCACGGATTTTCGCATTCAGGAATGGATGGCGGAACGGGGGGAAGATGTCCGCAAAAAAATGGCCCGGCTGATTGCTGACCCCGCAGCGGAGAACGAGGCCCGCAAAGGCACCATTGGAGTAGTGGCCCTAGATCAAACCGGACGCATCGCAGCGGGAACCTCCACCGGGGGAAAAGGCTTAGAACGCATTGGTCGGGTCAGTGATTCTGCCATGCCAGCGGGGAACTATGCCACCCGCTTTGCTGGGGTTAGTTGTACGGGGGTCGGGGAGGACATTATTAATGAATGTTTAGCGGCCAAGGTGGTAATCCGGGTTAAAGATGGCCACGGCCTGGCCACGGCAATGGAAAAATCGATCGCCGAAGCGTTGGAGAATAAAACTGACTTAGGGGCGATCGCCTTGGATCATCAGGGCAATATTGCCTGGGGAAAAACCTGTCCTGTCCTGCTAGCGGCCTATCACACGGGCACGGCGATCGGCGATACGTTGGAGGCAACCGATACAGACCATTTTGGCAGTATTTAATCCCCCAAAAATCCCCGTTAGAGCGGGGATCAACAGGTTTATTTTTAGAGGGCATAACTCCAAAAGATGACGTCAATAAGTTCCGTCATCCGTGACAATTTTGCCGCGAAACACCAAGTAGTTGTAGATGTTATAAAACAGCAAAATCGGAATCAAAAAGCCGATAAACGTCAGCATAAACACCAACGAACTTGGGGCGGCGGCGGCCTCGTAAATGGTGACACTGGGGGGAATAATATTGGGGAAAATGATAAATCCTAGCCCAATGAAAGAGAGGGAAAAGACCAAAAACGTCCAAATAATCGGGGTTTGTTCCTCCCGGCGGTAGAGACTCCGCAGCAAGAGGAAAATCAACCCCAGCCCTAGGACAGGAATAGCAGCAAACACGTAAACTAAGGGGGCAGTAAACAGTTGACTCCGGGCCTGTTCTGAAAAGGCCGGGGTGGTAATGGTGATAAAAATCGCCCCAGCTAACGTCGTCCAAGTGGCGATCGCCGCGGTTTTGTAATGGGTATTTTGCAATTCCCCAGTGGTTTTGAGGATGAGATAGGTGGAACCCACCAACACGTAGCCCTGCACCAGGGTTAACGCCACAATGATTGAGCGCCAGGTGAGCCAGTCCCACATCTCCCCCGCAAAGTGTCCTTGAGCATCAACGGCAATGCCTTCAAACACACTCCCCAGGGCGAAGCCTTGACCCAAGGCGGCCAGGAAGCTCCCGACGCCAAAGGTGGTATTCCAGATTAATTTGCGTTCTGCATTTTCCCGAAACTCAAAAGAAACTGCCCGTAGAATCAAGCCCACCACCATAATCACAGCCGGTAGATAGAGGGCATTCAAAATCGTGGCATAGGCCAGGGGAAACGCCCCGAACAGCGATCCCCCCATGAGGACAAGCCAGGTTTCATTCGCGTCCCAGACGTTGCCCAAACTAGTCATTAAAATGCTGCGACGTTCTTCACTTTTGGCAGTCAAGGAAAGAATTCCAACTCCCAAATCGAAGCCATCCAACAGCACATATAAAAAGAGAAACAGCCCCAAAATGAAAAACCAAACTTGGGGCAGGAATTGTTGTAGCGGTTCTAAGGAATTCATGGGTTTTACTCTTTAATGTCGGCGGGACGACGATTGATGGCGTGGCTGATGTTGCTGCCCAAGAAAGCGAGTCCCTGATTGCGGGGTGCCGGGAGGGAGAGATCCGGGCCATTGCGGACGATCCGGCTGCCAAAATAGAGGGTCATGATCAGAAAGACGACGTACATGGCACAGAGACCCGTTAATGAGAATAAGATTTCCCCCGGCGGCAAATTAGACGCTGATTCCACCGTCCGCAATTCCCCGTAGACAATCCAGGGTTGTCGACCCACACAACGCACAATCCAACCCGTTTCCACCGCCAGATAGCCCAAGGGGGCCGCCAAGACCCAGGCCCGCAGTAACCACCGTTGTTGGGTAATAGAATCAACCGCTAATTTCCCCCGTAACCATTGCAGGGTGGTGGCCATCATCAGGGCAGCAAAGAATAACCCGATCGCCACCATGATGCGAAAGGAATAGTAAATGAGACCAACCATGTGGGGGCGGTTTTGGGGTGCCCAATCCTTAAGACCTTGAATGGGTTTATCCAGACGGGGTTTGAGTTCCAACAGGTAACTTAACGCCCCTGGAATACTTAATTCCCAATCATTTTTTTCTGCTTTGTCATTGGGTAAGGCCACCACACTCCAGGGGGCCGGGGTATCGGCCGGGACGGTTTCCCAGAGGGCTTCCATCGCAGCAAGTTTAGCGGGTTGGTGGACAGAGACTTGCTCAGCACTCAGGTGACCAATGAAAATTTGTAACGGCGCCACGGCGATCGCCACCGCCAAGATGACCTTTAAAGACCTAGCAAAAAATTGGGGTTGGCGATCCGTAAGAATACACCAAGCACTGATACCGCCAATGACAAACAACGAGGTTTCCAAGGTGGCAAAAAACATGTGCAAGAAGCTATTGACCATGAATGGATTGGCGATCGCCGCAAAATAGTCCTGCACCACGAATTTACCGTCCACAAAGATGCCCCCGGCCGGGGTTTGCAACCAGGAGTTGGCGGACAAAATCCAAAAGGTTGAGAGGTTAGCCCCAAAAGCCACCAAAATTGTGGAAAGGTAATGGACGATGGGAGGGACTCGCTCCCAGCCAAACAACATAATACCGAGGAAACTGGCTTCGAGCATAAAGGCCATGGTGCCTTCAAACCCCAAAACCGTGCCGAAAAAGTCTCCCACCGATTCCGAAAAGGGCGCCCAATTTAAGCCAAACTGAAACGCCATGGGTAACCCCGTGGCCACCCCAATCCCAAAGTTGAGTACATATAACTTTGCCCAAAAGCGGGCATGGTGATAATAATCTAAATTACGGGTTTTGAGCCATAACCCCTCGATCACAACTAAGTAAATGCCCATACCGGTAGTTAACACGGGCCATAGCATGTGAAAAATTGCCGTTAAGGCAAATTGCAACCGCGAGAGAGCCACGGTGTTGGTCAAAAAATCTTGCATTTGCATTATCGTTAGGTCACTCCTAGACAACGTCTTGAAAGTTGACAGGCTTTGCTACCAAGCTTAGCCAAACTTTATCGGAGTGAGCTAAAATCTGGGACAAATCAGAGTTTGGGGTCTACGCAGAATTCTCCCTGTTGACCCCAGTTGTTGTTTCCATCGGAATTGTATGACCTTTGTGACTCACCACCGTTCTCGCCGTAACCGTAATCGTTCCAAGCGTCGTGCTATTTTTTGCCCCATCCACGGTTGCTATCTAGATAGCGTTAGTCAAAAACATCCCCTCTATGCCGATAGCATTGCTCAGCTCCGACAACGGGGGTTTACCCATAAAACCGCTTCCTTGATCATGTCCGACCGCACTGTTGTGAGTCTGCAGGGTGAATGGCTAGAGGCTTTTTGGTGTCCCCACTGTCAAGCAAAACAATGGTCCCATGTTCGCAAGCAAGAAAGCCGATACTTGGTGAGTGTAGCCCCCACTGAACTATGGCAAAAGGCAGCGGGTTTAATTAATCCCGAGGGCAATCCCTCCGTCAGTGAGTACACCCAACGCTATGCTAGCCAGAATCACCTAAAGTCCGCTAAATTCCGGCTGTAGCGGTCTTTTTGGGTTCCTTTGGATCTTTTACCCCATCTACTGATTAGAGTGAATAAATTCAAGTAACACGATAGGTTATGCCGCCTTGATGGTCAATTAATCTCCATATTTGCGCTAAGCTACCTATGGCGCCCAAAAACATCATACGATGCAATACCTATATTCTCCTGATCCAGATCCATCAAAAAATACGTTACCGGTGATTAACGTTCCTCTGCAGTCTCCCTATCTGGAGGAGGGCGACGATGAGATTTCCCTTGGTGAAATTTTCGCCCTCATCCGCCGGCGGTGGTGGATCCTGTTATTGGTGGCGATCGCCACAGGGGGCGCATTTTTAAAATCTCAATTAGACAAACCCCCCGTTTACCGGGCCGACTTTCAACTCTTAGTGGCTCCCCCTAAGGCCCTAGATCCCGACCCCTTGTTAGAAAACCTGCAAGGGCTAAGTCTGCTGCAAGGCTCTGGCAATAATCAAGACTATTTTGCCACCCAGTTGGAAATTTTGAAGAGTAATACCCTACTGGAGCCAGTGTGGCAGCAAATCACAAGGGAGGAGCAGAATCGAGGCAATGATGGGTGGATTTCCTACTCTAACTTTTCTGAAAACGCCCTTTTAGTTGAGCGGTTAGAAAGC
>JBEAQB010000376.1:0-3064 GCA_041164125.1 Cyanobacteriota bacterium | reverse complement strand
GTTTCCGCTGCAACAAGGGACGACAATATGGGCGGTCTCTTCTTTTGGGGTGTATGAGCCTGATCCTGGTGCTGCTTGCATCGCTGTTTCCCATCACGACCTTGGCTCAATTCCCAGGTTCCACTCAACTCAAAACCCTAGGCGACATCACCTTTTCCGCTGATGATCAGCCGCAACCCCAGTCATTATCGACTGTTCAAAGTCAAGATTCGGGACATGTTGGCAACCTAGACTATACAACAGTTCGCCTAGATGGAAAGCCCCTGTTCTTAATAGCAGTGCTTGGAACTGGCATTAATAGTCACAAAGGCGATGATTCTTTACGACCCGTTGAATACCGAAAACACCTGATTGAAAGTCGGTTGCATGAAATTATTCAACGCGGCTTTGACCCTAATACCCTGTCTGTGACCAGTTCCATACTCAATGGTTTGACAGTGATCCAGGCTAGTGACGATAGCAAGTTAGGTAAGCATATTCTGTTGACAATTACTGGGGCCGACGCCCAACTGTATGCCCAATCAGCGAAAGATGTGGCCAGAGTCACCGCTCATCAAGTCAAGGAAGCCCTCATTATTGCCTTGCAAGAACGCCAACCTCCCGCGTTAAAACGGCAAATTATCTTGGCAGGAGGGATTGTGGCGATCATGACGCTCTTAAGCTTAATGTTTTTACTTGTTTATCGTTGGCTTGGCCATCGACGTTCAATCTTAAAGCTGACATTGAGTTGTATTGCTAAGGCCAAAACCCGGCCCCCCGTCGGCCCCCAAGCATCGATTGATATTCATCTCTTTGACGAAGTTAATGACCAAGTCTCGTCGGCCCCATGGCTACTACAAATCTGTGATCAGATTATTTTATTTTTCTTTTACTGTTTTTTTGGCTGCAAAAGACTTCTATTTGGAGGAAAAAAAGCGGCAGATAAGAATGAGCTAAATCAGACATTATTGACGGCGTTTAATAACCAGAAAATGGCAACGCAAATATTAAAAAACTTTGAAGACCTGACTGAATTAGGTGACTTTGTTCGACACCGTTTAAATCAACTTATCTTCGTGCGCCGACTGCTATTCTTATGCGTTTTTTTAGTTTGGGTGCGGGGAGTTGCCGTTGTGCTCCAAGTTTTCCCTACGACCCGTTGGCAGGGTCAGCAACTATCGGGGACACCGCTTTCATTGCTCCTAATTTGGTTGTCTGTCTTGCTGATCGTCAAGATTTCTGATTCTCTGATTAACTTCTTTTTTCAGGCATGGGCGGAGGATAGTCGCTCTTTAGATGCCCTTCAATATTCTCGCAATAATCTTCGCATTAATACCCTTAATGGGGCAATGCGGGGGGTTAACCTAGCAGTATTTATTTTCGGGGGTTTTGTATTATCCCTGGCCCTGTTTAACGTTCCTGTCACAACGATTTTAGCGGGGGCAGGGATTCTCGGCTTTGCAATTTCCTTTGGTTCTCAAAATCTTATTCGTGATTTAATTGCCGGAATTTCTAACTTGCTTAACGACTCCTTTGCGGTCAATGACGTAGTGGAGATAGGAGGCTATTCAGGGACTGTGGAAAATACCAACTTGTTTGTTACTCGCATCCGTCGCGTTAATGGTGATTTGGTCACCATCCCCAATGGCTCTATTGGCACAGTCTGTAATCAAACCAAAGATTGGTCGCGGGTGGATTTTTCCGTAATGGTGGCGGCAGACATCAATCTCAAAAAGGCGATCATTGTTCTCCGGCAGACAGCATTAGACTTGTATCATGACAACCTTTGGCGTCAAAAAATCATGGATCTGCCCGATTTTAAGGGGGTAGAAGATATTTCTCACCAGGGTATTCTATTAAGACTGTGGCTCAAAACCTTACCGGGTGAGCAATGGGCCGTCGCGCGGGAGTTACGCTTACGAGTGAAGGGGGCGTTTGAAGCAGAGCACATTGCGATCGGCATTCCCCAGCTGATGGAAACACCCCCGGAGACGGATGGGACCAATGATTTGGTTAAGGTGACTGGATCTGAATCGGAACCCGATCGCCTTAATAGCCGCCCGGATCAACCGTCATCCAGCTGATAAAAATGTAAATAAACATTGCCAAAAAATAAATTCCCCAGGATTTGTGTAAAGTTCCATCTCAATTTAGGGTCTGTGGCTAGCCTAACTGCTCATAATGGAGACGGCATCGTTATCATGCCGCTAGTTACCCAAATATTTCATTATTTGTCATTATTCTGCTGTTATTACTGCGCCGCTGAGGGTATTTTTATGAACCGTATTGCAAAGTCAACGATCGCCGGCATTGACTGGCCCCTGTTGGTAATGGGAACATTAGGCTTATGGCTGAGTGGTAGTCTGTTGGTAGACTTGTTAGTGGTTCCCAGCCTATCCGCCAGTGGCATCATGTCCCAACCCGGTTTTATTAGTGCTGGACATTTATTATTTTCGATTTTTAATCACTTAGAATTACTGTTTGCTGCCATCATTTTATCGGGTTGTTTTTGTCTACAGCAACAGGGATTTTTCCAAAAATCTAGTCAATATTTAAGTGTCATTGTTGCACTGCTACTATTAGCAATTGCCTGTATTTATACTTATGGGTTGACCCCTGCTATTACCGACCTGGGATTTGACATGGCAAGCTTTAACAGTGCTGGGCAAATGCCCCCTGCAATGATGCCCTTACATTGGGTTTACTGGGGTTTAGACCTAGTGAAGTTAACCCTAGGTGTTGCCCTGTTGCGGTGGTGCTATCAGTCTCTTCCCCATTGGGGAGCGACGGCTGACTAGCGTTCAGTTTTCAGATTGTCGTGTTATTGCTCGCTAGATTCTCTCTGAATAGAGAGATTTTTTTTGGCAATTTTTTGTGCTCTATCGATATAAGATAAAGCCATAATCGTTGTTGCGATGTCTATTATGAATCACCGTGTGCTCGTTGTCGAAGATGAAGAAAAGCTCGCTCGATTTATGGAGCTAGAGTTGAAATATGAAGGCTATAATGTCAGCGTTGCTAAAGATGGTATAGTAGGCTTGAACCAAGCGCAGGAGTTTCCCCCTGACCTAGTGTTGTTGGATGG
>JBEAQB010000375.1:0-4786 GCA_041164125.1 Cyanobacteriota bacterium | reverse complement strand
AGTGCGGGCAAAGATAATCATCATCGCAGCGGTCTGGCCCTGTCGTCGCAACTTTTCCGCCGCTCGACTCACAAAGAAAGCGATCACCGTTTGTAAATCCTCTAGGGTGGTGACAGGTTGGGGAAAGGAGCAGGAGACACAGGTTTCTTGTTTAGGGTTAGGAATCAGTTCTACGGGTAAACAGGAAACCCCTGGAGTTCCAGAGCCTCCTCTTTCTTCCATGCTGTCAACATCGAAGATGTTTTGTTGTGACTAATTCTCTGTTGACGCTCGTACCATCTTTGGGTTCTTTCGTGGAGTGCCTTGTTGTACACTAAACGCACACAGCCTAACGTGCGGCGCAAGAGGTTATCTTATGTCGATGTCGGGTAAAACCTTTAGGGATGGGCTTTCTCCATGCCTCACACTTTACCAAGTACTTCGTTACATTTATCTGCTGAGCTAGCAGATAAATGTAAAGCCGTGCTCAGGCGCGGGGTTCCAAACCCATTTTTCTGATGATTCCTAGCTTTAACCGCGATTGGCTAACGGCGTTACCCCAACAATTTGGCCTGAGAAGTCGTCCCTTGAACTTAAGAATTTTGGGGACAGCCCTAATGGTAGGGCTAATGACGGGATTGGTTGCGTCAGGGTTTAAGTCCGTTGTTCATCATTTACTCTCTTGGCGATCGCTGTTAGCAGAGTTTGTTGCCCCCTTCCCGCTAGTGTCCTGGTTCATACCAGCCTTAGTGAGTGGGAGCATGGTGACTCTAAGTTTTTACCTGATGCGTCGTTTTGCCCCTGACACCAGCGGTAGTGGTATTCCTCAAATTGAGGGTCATTTAGAGGGGCGTTTACCCATGCGCTGGCAACAGGTTCTGCCGATTAAATTTCTGGGAGGCATCTTATCCCTCGGGGCGGGCCTGCTGGCGGGATTTGAGGGGCCAACCATTCAGATTGGCGGTAGCATCGGTCAGATGGTGAGCCAGTGGACAAACGTTAGCCAAGAGAATAAACGTGTTTTAATTGCCGTGGGGGGCGGAGCGGGGTTAGCCGCAGCCTTCAATGCCCCTTTGGCGGGATTGGTCTTAATTGGTGAAGAAATGCGTCCCCGTTTTCGGGAACAAACCCTGGGTTACCATTCACTGTTAGTGGGATGTGTAATGGCAACGCTGATGTTGCGAATAATTCACGGCCAAGCATCAGTGATGAGTTTGACCGAATTTGACCGGGTGCCGTTGCCATCTCTCTGGATGTTTTTATTGTTGGGGATTTTTTTCGGGGTGATGGGCTATGGGTTCAACTACTGCTTATTCCGAGTCTTAAATTGGCTAGATCGCTTACCCCCGATCGCCATAGCGTGGAAAGGCTGGCTTTTGGGAGGAATGATCGGGGTGCTGTCTTTGGTGGATTTACCGCTAACGGATGGGGGCGATAATGCGATTATTTGGGCCTTTAACAGTCAAGCCCCCTCCTATTTATTGGCCGCTGTCTTGATTGGGCGCTTTGGTTTAACCCTGTTGTGTTATGGTTCTGGAGCGATTGGTGGGATTTTTGCCCCAATGTTAGCGTTAGCCTCGATCAGTAGCGTAATCATTGCTCGACATTTTCATCAAGTTTTTCCCGCCCAGATTCCCGAGCCTGCGGTGATGGCGATCGCCGGCATGGGGGCATTGGTGGCGGCAACAGTGCGGGCCCCCTTAACAGCCATCCTATTAACCATCGAAATGACCGATAATTATTTTATTGTTTTGCCCTTGTTGGTGACCTGTCTAGTCGCCAGCATCGTAGCGGAAGCCCTAGGCGGTCAACCCATTTACACTGTCTTATTGGAAAGAACGTTAGCCAGACAAGGGCCACCCCCTCCCCAGATGATGGAGGAGGTTACCAAGGGTTAGGAGCGGCAAAACGATTAAGAAGCTGTTTTTGCGGCTTCCATTGATACTGCTGTCAACATTCCCCGTTCAATACGCCAGCAGCGGTCGGCGATCGCCACTAATTCCCCTGGGTCATGGCTGACCACCAGCAAACTCCAATGGGTTTTTAACTTGGCTAATAATTGGACTAACTGTTGTCGCATCGACCAGTCTAAGCCGGCGGTGGGTTCATCGAGCAATAAAATATTGGGCTGGCGAATCAGTTGCACCGCCAACGATAACCGTCGCTGTTGTCCTCCGCTCAAGGCTTGGGGAGGCAGGTTCCAGGGACAATGACCCAAGCCCACTGCCTGTAGTGCTTCAGCAATACGGCTCCGACTTAATTCCGGATGTCCCAGACGTAACTCTTCCAGTAAAGTCCCACCGCAAAAATGCCGTTCGGGGAATTGAAAGACTAAACCACACAGCTGTTGCAGATGCAGGGGAGTCAATTCCTGGGTTTCCCAGAGGAGTTGACCCGCCGTGGCTTCTGCCATACCCGCTAAAATTTCTAATAATGTCGTTTTACCTGAACCACTGGGGCCAATAATTAGACCGAGTTCTTGGGGAGCTAATTGTAAATTAATATCTTTTAAAATGGGTTGCAATGTGGCAGGGGGATGATAACTCACATCGTTTAGATAGAGCATACTTGTTAGACTCTTAATCCATTGTTGCCCGAGGTGGCAATGACGCCTAAACGCCCAACCGGATCAATGCCTTACCTGGAGTTCCTGACAATTCTAACTTGATTCTTCTCGCGCCATCCTGACCATTCGTTTTTTGACTACTTCTCTAATAGCTTATTGTCCTATGTTGGCTATCCTCACCGATTTTTCTGCTTCCCGACTGATTAGTGCCAGCGTTTTAACGGCGATCGCCTTGTTGACGCCACCAGCCTGGGCCGGCGATCCTTTTCGTCCTAATAATCCCCATGCGATTGGCGATGAAACCGAAGCGGCGTTTGAAGCCATTTTTAAAGAGGGGGACTATCGCAGTGCGGAAAGTATTTTAGTCACTGCCGTTCAGCTAGAACCCAATGAACCCTTAGCCTACGCCATGAAAGCCTCCTTTGCTTACGATGGCAATGACCTAGACAGCATGAAGGATTACGCCCTCAAAACGCGCGAAGCCGCTGAACGCCTCAGTGCAGTCGATCCCCTCCGTAGCAATCTTTACATTGCCGTGGGTCATTTCCTGGAAGGGGGCTATCTGCTCAAGCAGGGCAGTTATCTACAAGCCGTGGGCAAAACCGGCATGATTTTTGAATATTTAGACAAAGCGACTGCCATGGATCCCGAAGACCCTGAGGTCAACCTGTTGCGGGGCTATTTAGATTTGTTCTTGTCACGTTATATCCCCTTTAACCAATCAGAACAGGTCATTAAACGTTTTGAGCAATTTGCCGCCCCTGATTATCTAAAATATCGTGCCCTTGCGACTACCTATCGTGATTTAGAACAATATGATCTCGCGATGCTCAACCTCGATAAAGCGTTAGCTGTTACGCCTAATAACCCAGAACTACTCTATTTAAAGGGTCAATTTCTTCGCAACGAAGGTCGCCGGCAAATGGAGATGGGAAAACTGCAAGAAGCCCAAATCTACTATCAGCAGGCACTGTTGAAACAAGACCAACTGTCGCGGGCGTTGATCGTTCAACTCAACCATGAATACAATGCGGTGGTGGCAGAAATTGAAAAATTAGCTCAAGTCCCTGATTTAAAAACCTTTTAACAAAATATGTTGCGGCTGGTCCCCCAGCGTAATCGTTGATTCAGCCTGGGGGAATTCACGGTAAAATTTCCCTCCCCACTGCTTTATAACGTCGCCAAGCTAAGGTTGACCGGGGATCGGTATAATCGCGGATAATTACCCCCTTTTGGGAGGCTCGCTCAAAGGCCACCAACAGGGGGATTTCGGTTTTAAACAAGGGTAGGTTTTGTGACTCCAACACCTGTCGCGCTTCTCGCCCCCCTTTTGTCCGGGCATCGACTTTAGTGAGTAAAATCTTGTAATTAACTTTGAGGGGTGTGAGTTGTTCCACCGCTTTAAATGTAGCGTCTAGATCCAAATGGTTTGGGGTTGTGGGCACAATCAGTAAATCGCTACCTTCGGCTAAATCACGAAACTCATCGGCCTCTGGCCTGGCTCTGGTGTCCACCACAATGTGGGGATATTTACGGATAATACTGGTGGCACCGGCCTGGGAGGCTACTTGAAAGGGCAGTTTTTCTTCCCGGGCCCAAATCAACGCTGAGCGATTGCGATCCGCATCAATCACGAGAGTCTGATCTTTTTGTTGCAAATAGGCGGCGAGGTGGATGGCCGTAGTGGTTTTTCCGACGCCTCCCTTGAGGGCAGTGATGGCAATAATCATAGGTTAAAGATCCTGTCTAGCAATCTTTCGTTATTCTACAGAGTGGTGTAACGAGCCAAAGGTTTCAGGGTTGTGGTAATTGACCGAGGTAAAGGAGGCGATCGCCATGGCTCTGCTGAAGTGTGGCCTCAACTTCATCCCATTGCTTGAGTTCAATTTGGGTAACTAAACGGTGTAATTGCTGTTGATAAATTTTTAGGCTTTTCAGTAAAGCGGCTTGGTTATATTCCGCCATTAAGCGCCCCAGTTCAGGATTTCCCCCTCCCACCCGACTAGTATCTCGAAAACCAGAACTGGCCAATTGTTGGGCTAACACCAAAATGTCCTTTTGGGTTTCTTGCTCACAAGCATCAATCAACGCGGCACTTACCATAACGGGAAGATGGGAAATCCAGGCTACTGCTTGATCGTGGTCTTCTGGTGAACACTGATAAAGCTTGACGCCTAAGGGGGTAATCAGTGCTTTTAATGTTGCTAACTGAGTCGGATCAGTGTTTGCCGTTGGAGTCAG
>JBEAQB010000374.1:0-4528 GCA_041164125.1 Cyanobacteriota bacterium | reverse complement strand
TCAATCCCCCAGGCCTGAGAATCCGCAAGCCAACGATACAGCACTTGATCTTGATATTGTGGCTCAAAACTATAGTTCTGCCAGCGTAAAAACTGATGGGGATGGTATTGGCGGGCCTTTTCCGCCCAAGTTGTATTCAGGAATTGATAGCGTCCGGATGCAGTGCTGCAATTGCCCCGATTGGGGCCGGCTTTAATGATGACGCAACGGTTGGGGTGCTGGCTGAGATCTTCAACATATTGGCCGCCATAGATCACATGGTAGGGCTGGGCAGTGTTGGCCTCGCTGGCACTAATTGTCCGCATCAATGCCCGTAGGTAGGGATCGCCGCCTTCCATGACTAGGGGAGAAATGACAAGATGCCGAGAAAACTGGGCGGCGGGAAAGGTCACCCAAGCAGGCTTCACCAGGGTCATGCCTCCCCATGCCACCATAGCGAGGCTGCCCCAGATCAGCCATCCGGCCCAAGGGGAAAGGGGAGTTGGTTTTGGCTCTAGCAAGGACTCGAGGGGGTCTGGATTCACGCCAGGGTGGGTCATAAGACAACACTTTAAAAGACGCAACCGTATAGCAATTAAGTTTCCCACACTCCCAACAGCTTATCCCCCGCCTCACGCTGAAGTCTTGTCGAAGTGTCCCCTCGCTCACCGATCAGTAGAGCCTGGGGCGTCTCGCTGGCAAAGGCTAAGACCGTTCCTGAAAAGCTCTAAAATAGACTAAAGGCTAGTTAAATGCCGTTTTCTACTCCCCTGAGCGCTATTTTGAACCCGACTTTTTCTACTTCCCCGGAAGATCTTGCCCTGTTTGATTCCATCGATGCGGCCCTAGCGGATATTAAGGCTGGTAAGTCGGTGGTGGTAGTGGATGACGAAAATCGTGAAAATGAAGGGGATTTAATCTGTGCGGCCCAGTTTGCAACGCCCCAGATGATTAACTTTATGGCGGTGGAGGCACGGGGGTTAATTTGTTTGGCCATGACTGGCGATCGCCTGGATCAGCTAGATTTGCCGTTAATGGTCAGCAAAAACACGGACAGTAACCAAACTGCCTTTACCGTCAGTATCGACGCTGCCCCCCATTTGGGCGTCACCACAGGGATTTCCGCCGAGGATCGGGCTCGAACCATTCAAATTGCGATTAACCCCGCGACACGCCCTGAAGACCTGTCACGGCCGGGGCATATTTTTCCCCTCCGAGCCAAACAGGGAGGGGTGTTGAAACGGGCCGGGCACACCGAAGCAGCGGTTGATCTATCGCGGTTAGCCGGACTTTATCCCGCGGGGGTAATTTGCGAAATTCAGAATGCTGATGGTTCCATGGCTCGCTTGTCGGAACTGGTAGATTATGCCCGCAAATATGATTTAAAGCTGATTAGCATTGCCGACCTGATTAGTTATCGTCTGCAGCATGACCGGTTTGTGCAACGGGAAACCATTTGTCAGTTTCCAAGCCAATTTGGCAATTTTCAACTCTATGCCTATCGCAATTTATTAGACCAGACCGAACATATTGCCATTGTTAAAGGGGATCCGGCCCAGTTCCCCCAGCAGCCGGTGATGGTCAGAATGCACTCGGAATGTTTGACGGGGGATGCGTTGGGATCACTCCGCTGTGATTGCCGGATGCAGTTACAAGCGGCGTTAAAAATGCTCGAAAATCATGGGTTGGGGGTAGTGGTTTATCTGCGCCAGGAGGGACGAGGGATCGGGTTAGTCAATAAATTAAAAGCCTATTCCCTTCAGGATCTGGGCTATGACACGGTGGAGGCTAACGAACGGTTAGGATTTCCGGCCGATCTACGGGACTATGGCATGGGAGCCCAGATGTTAAACGATTTAGGGGTTAAACAAATTCGTCTGATTACCAATAACCCCCGCAAAATTGCCGGTTTGAAGGGTTACGGTTTAGAGATTATCGAACGGGTTCCCCTCTTGATTGAAGCCAATGATTACAATTCCCAGTACCTGGCCACTAAGGGCGAAAAATTGGGGCATTGGCTGATCAAAACGTATCTGTTGGCGATCGCCATTCAATGGTCACAGCCCTTCCCCTCCCCCCAACAACGCTACGAAACACTAGACAAAATTCGCCACCAATTACAGGGCACGTCCCTAATCATCCACGAAGATGATCGACCGGTGGCGATCGCCCTTTTTGGCAAAAATGCCCTAATTTTCCACATTGGACTAGATTGTCATGTGTCCCACCCCCACGCTTGGTACAAGGATCACGATTCCCCCTATCCAGATCTCATTAGTCGTTTACTGACAGATCTCAAAGCCTTGCCTGACCTAGAGTGTTTATCCTTATTGCTGGCCGATGGTGATGATCCGATGATTGGTCTCAAGGTGAGTTTAGACCGAGACGGTTTTAGCCTGGATCACCTCACCTCAGCCTCGCTGCACCACTGGCAACATCAAACGATCTATTCCTATTGCCGCACGGTCTAAGGGTTAGGGCGTCGGGAAAATGCTAGGATGCCTTGATACTATTTTGTCGGTGTCCGCCGTGGCTCAGGTCATTGTTGAAAATCTCTATAAAAGTTTCCCTCCCCATAATGCGCAAGCGGCTGGGTCAGATCGCAGCGTAACAGTGCTGAAGGCAATTAATTTGGCGATCGCCGATGGGGAATTTATGGTGCTAGTGGGGCCCTCCGGCTGTGGCAAGAGTACCCTGTTACGGCTCATTGCCGGGCTGGAAACGGCGACAGGGGGCCAGATCCGCATTGGGGATCGCCGGGTCAATGAGTTACCCCCCAAGGCGCGAGACATTGCTATGGTGTTTCAAAATTATGCTCTCTATCCCCATTTGAGCGTTTACGACAATCTTGCCTTTGGGCTGCGGCGGATGCCAGATCAACAGACCGTCACCGCTGACAGCCTGCCCCGCTGGCTCCAGGCGGGACTACGCAGCATCACCAAACCGCTTCCCCCCCCTTGGCAGTATCAATCCCCTCAAGACCAGCGTCTCGCGCAACAGGTGCAAACGGTCGCCCAACAACTACAGATTAATCATTTGCTCGACCGCCTTCCCAAACAACTCTCCGGCGGGCAAAAGCAACGGGTGGCCCTCGGTCGGGCGATCGCCAGAAATCCGCAAGTTTTCTTAATGGACGAACCCTTATCCAACCTCGATGCTAAACTCCGCGCTGAAACCCGCAGCCAAATTGTGAAACTCCAACGACAGTTAGGTATCACCACTATTTATGTCACCCACGATCAAACAGAAGCGATGACCATGGGGAATCGCATTGCGGTCTTGAACCAGGGGGAAATTCAACAACTGGCTGACCCGTTAACTCTCTACCACCAACCGGCCAATCGCTTCGTGGCGGAATTTATTGGCTCGCCGCCGATGAACTTTTTCACCCTGACTGTTGAGTCGGAAGCGGTCTTAATCCATCCCCAGTTTCGTCTAGCGTTACCCCCCTGGTGGCACAACTGGGTACGTCCCTATGTTGGACGGTCTCTGATTTTAGGCATCAGAACCGAGCACTTCCACTTGAGCGAGGAACAGCCCCAGTCTTTAGCGATAGAAGTAGACTTGGTGGAAGCCTTGGGCAACGATACTTTTATTTATGGCCATTTGTGCCAGGATCCCACCCAGACCCTCCAGGCTCGTTTAGCGCCGGATCGGGTCATTACCGTGGGGGAAAAACTTTGGTTAGCGATCGCCGTTGATAAAATTCATTTATTTGATGCTAAGACAGAACAGGCAATCACTCTCAGCTGAGTTCACGACGGCGGCAAATGGTGAGGGGCAGCCGGTAAAATAGCGCTGGTTTGAAAAGGCTGTTGCTTAAAGCTATCCCGTTGCTGCAATAAAATAAAGGCGGCGATCGCCATCAGAAAATAAGCAAACCCTTTTTGCAAGACTTTCGCGTCCAGATACTGGGAGAGATAAGCCCCCACAACAATCCCTAAGCCGGCCAGGAAAGTAAACGAAATCATCAGGTGATAATCCAATGGCACTTGCCCAACATACCCGGCAAATCCGGCGATCGAATTAAAGCCAATAATTAACAACGACGTACCGATCGCCTCTTTCATGGGCACTTTTCCCAGCAACACGAGGGCCGGCACAATGGCAAAGCCCCCCCCTACCCCCACTAAGCCGGTTAACACGCCAATCCCCAGACCTTCCGTTAATAGCCATAACCAACAATATTTGCACACCGGTTTGGGGTAGACGGCTAACGCCACCTCGACCTCACTTTTTTCCGGGGTTTGTCGTTGAGATTTACGGAGCATTAAAACGGCAGCCAGTAGCATTAAAACGGCGAATAGTACTAGCTGAAAGGTCGCTGAAACCCAGGGTAAATTGGCGATTTTGGCACCACCAAAGGCTCCGACCATCGTAGCGGCCCCGAAAATAAAGGCTTTGGGGAAATTGACATTACCTTTACGCCAATGGGGAATCACCCCAATAAAGCTCACCGTCCCCACAATCACTAAGGTCATGGCGATCGCCGACTTGGGGGGAACCTGCATAACGTAGACCAAAATTGGCAACGCCAACACCGATCCCC
>JBEAQB010000373.1:0-3932 GCA_041164125.1 Cyanobacteriota bacterium | reverse complement strand
TCAAGGGGGGCTGGGGGGGATCGAGCACAAAACCAATCTTCTATTTAATTACAATTAGGTACTTAATAGTCAATAATTACTCATTCATATTGCGATAGGTGGCCACAGACGAAGGGGAAATACCATTTAAATACCGAAAAATCCAATATTTAAACACGGTATCTAAAATTACAGGAAAAGTGGCAATAAACAAAAAGTTGAAATCTTCATTTTCCGGTAAACCAAAATGACGGGCAATACTGGCCAAAATCACCTCCCAACCGTGGGGTGAGTGGAAACCGACAAACATATCGGTAAAGAGAATAATCAAAAAGGCTTTGGCAGAGTCGCTCAGACCGTAAACGATTTCGTCGATGAATCCTTTTAAAACCTCGATCTCTCGTTGACTTGTCACCAACACCACCACAAAGGACAGTAGGGAAAAAATATCGGCAAAAATATTGGCGATCGCATTGGTGCTGACGCGGCGATAGCGATGGGAAATTTCAACGGCCTCTGCGGCTAATTTTTCTTCAATTTCCTCGGGGGTTAACTTTTCACTAAACCCTAACAATGAGCGAAATCGTAAGGATTCTTCAAAACGGTTTAATTCCTCATAGGCTTCTTGCTCCATATTTTGATTAATGAAAATCACCTCGGCATTGCGCTCAAAATAGTTTTCAACCGAGGGGAGCAGGAAAAAGGTCTTGGTAAGTTGATGGGCGAGGAGTGGAATGATAATTAAGGTTAGTAAAAATTTAACGGATAAAGCAGTTTTATAACGAGAGTTACGATATTGCTTGAGAACCTTTTGCTCAGTGCTATCGGACTGGGGATCCATTTCCTGCTTAAGTCGGTTGACCGTCCGTAGAAAAGACCGAGGTAAGACCCCTGATTTTTGTGTCGCACTTTCTAATTTTTGTTGAGCTTCTTGACGAATGTGGCGAAAGCTCTCCCGTTGCGGTTGTCGGGAGCGCCGTTGTTTACTTGGTGGGGTTGACTTCGGATCAGGAATATTAGTCCCCAGGGATTTTTTGGCAGGATTAACATGGGGCAGTTCACCTTCGTAACGGGCTAGCGTATCGTCGATAAAATGAAGTTTTTCTAAAAAAGCATTGGTTTGGGGATCATACTCTTGATTGGAATCAAGGGCTAAAATCTTGACAAATTGCTCGTTACTGTTGAGATGATAAAGTTTCTGTTCTATTTTACGGAGATGACGCTGAACTTCGTTAGCAAAGTAGGTGATTACACTGGCACCATAATCACAATTTTCGGCACCTACTTTTTGGCCATTAAAATATTGATCTTCAATACTTTTTATAGATAGGCAGGAACGAAATGCCTGATCTAGTAGTCGATCAGGGGATCCTTGTAGCCACTGGGTTGTGTTTTGCCACCAATTTTGAGACTTCATTCGCACGTCACTTGTCGAAAAAACGCTGTTGTTGAGATCTGGTCACCGTCATAATTTCCAGATCAGACGATAGGCTGTTAAAAGGTTTAGGGCGGTTCACTAAACTCAATCAACGAGAATCTTAGCAAATTTATTCAGGGCGCAATCAGGAGCCAACATTTTGGGACGGGCAATTTGGTTAGCAGGGCGATCGCGCAGCGGCAAAACCCAGCGACTGACAGAATTATTTCAGCAATGGCACCAGGGTCAAACCGCTGGCCCAACCTTGACAGGCCAAGATAATCGGGCTTTAGTGTTGGCGGCTAATGGGCAAACCCGACGACAATTGTTGCTGCAATTACAGGGAACCGTCGCTGGCCGGATGCCGATTATCTGTAAAACCCCCTTGGGCTTTATCCGTGAAGCCGTTTTGTTATTTTGGCCGTTGTTAGTTGATCAGGGTGTTTCCCCGGTATTTGTTCCCACCCAACTCCGGCCAGAAACCGAACAGTTGCTAGCGTTGGGCCAATGGCAAGCACAGTTTCCCCCAATGTCGCAGGGATTAAGCGTCGTCAACCAGGGACGTTTGGTCAGAAAGTTACTGGATGTGTCGCTGTTGGCGGGGGCGGCCGGTTTGGACGAAGAGGCTTTAACGGAGCGTTTGTCAACTGCCCAAATGATCCTCACACCGGGGGATATGGGCATTGAGCAAAGTTTAGGGTTTCTGCGTCATTGGCAGCAATGGTGTTTACAACGGGGCTTTTTAACCTATGGCTTGATGTTTCAAGTTTATCGTCAATTTTTACTCCCTCATCCCAACTATCGACACCATTTATGCCACCAGTATCGGGCGTTATTTGCTGATGATGTGGACGATTACCCGGCGATCGCCGTTGATGTATTTCAGCAATTACGGCCCCAGTTAACCCTGTCAGTGATGACGTTCAACCCTGATGGGCAAGTGCGTTTAGGTTTAAATGCTGACCCCGAAGCATTGTCACAATTGGCCAATTGGGGAACGGTGGAAACAATGAATCGCTCAGGGGGGATAGGTCTTGACTTAAGCACCAAGGTCTTAGATCTCCTAACAGGCGGCCAATCTCAACAAACTTTACCGGCGTCGGTTCAGACGCTACAAACTTTTTCCCGGGCCCAACTCCTGCGCCAAACGGCGGAATATATTATTGACGCCGTTCACACCCAAACCATCACCGCCAGTGACATTGCCATTATTGCCCCGGGCTTGGACGAAATTGCTCGCTATAGTTTTCTGGATATTCTAGGCAGCGCGGGCATCGAAGTCAGGGCATTACAGGAACAACGACCCCTCAATAGTGCGCCTTTAATTCGCAGTCTCTTGACCCTATTGGCACTGATTTATGGTCTAGGAGACTGGGCTTGGCGAGAACAGGTTGCGGAAATGCTCGTCATACTCAGTCAACAACGACGGGATGGTAACGCCATTCCTGATATTGACCCTGTCCGGGCCGGCTTATTGGCCGATACTTGTTATGCCATTGATCCGCAACATCCCAGGCTATTGCCCCTTGAAAGCTATCCCCGCTGGGATCGATTTGGGTACCGAGCCAGTCGATCCTACAGCCAATTACGGCAGTGGCTGGAGAACAAAATACAACAGTGCCAATCCGAGATGATGGCCCCCTTAGACATGGTGATGACTGCCATACGCGAACAATGCCCGCCCCAGTCTACCCTCACCTATGGTGAACTGGAATCTTTACGGGAACTCTTGGAAACCCTGCAACATTTTTGGCGCGTCCAGCAAGTCTTACACGGGGGGGAAATCAGTGAGGTTAAACCAGTACTCGCCCAATTTTTTCAGTTGGTGAGCCAAGGGACCGTTACGGCCCGCCCCCGTCCAGAAACGCCCGTTTGGTTGTCCCCGCCCCCTACCGTTACCCTCGCCACTATCTATCAATACCGATCCCTCCGCTCCCAGCATCGCTGGCAGGTGTGGCTGGATGCCGGCGATCGCCTTTGGGAAATGGGGGGAGCCTCCCAACTGTTTGCGGCCCCCGTATTTTTACGTCATCGTCCTCCCCAGGCGTGGACCGAAGCAGAACAACAACAGTGGGATCGTGCTAGGTTTGAACGTATTATTGCGGATCTAATGGCGCGGGTAACGGAGCGTTTGATTCTTTGTCACAGTGAAGTGAGTGTGCGGGGAACTGAACAGATGGGGCAATTGCTAAACGTTATTCAACGGGCACAACCGGCCATCAATTTCGCCAAGGCTCAGACGCGACCGTCCTTGAGGGAAGACACAGGCCCCTGTTAGTCGGCCCAGGGGCGATCGCCATAGAGTTTCAAGTTACCCTGATGCCTTAACCGTCCGTCGTTTCCGAACCACTGGCCATTGCCTGGAGGGATTGTTCAAAACTTAACCGCTGTTCGGCGTTGCGTAGGAAATAACCGCTCATCATGGCGGATGCCAGCAGTCGCCCCAGACTTTCCCGACTGGTGCTAACGGTCACCCCAAAATGTTCTGGGGGCAGATTACCCAACAGGCCAATGATGTTCCGTTCCATCACCTGAA
>JBEAQB010000372.1:0-6225 GCA_041164125.1 Cyanobacteriota bacterium | reverse complement strand
GTTAGACCGTCCCATGTATGGGTTGATGCATCCCACCGTTTGGAAAATGAGCCCTCCCCTGGCAGAGCTGGCGGTTAAGGTAGGGGCCCTACAGGCGCACCCTAAAATGGCGATCGCCGCCCTGACAGCCGGTGCTAGCGTCCTAGTCTATCCGGGTGGGGCCCAGGACGTGTTTCGCCCCTTTAGCCAACGCCATCAAATTCACTTTGCCGGTCGTAAGGGATTTATCAAATTAGCATTACGGGCAGGGGTTCCAATTGTGCCTGCCATTTCTGTTGGTTCCCATGAAACCCTTTTGGTGATGACCGACTGTTACGAACAGGTCAAATATTTAAACCGCTTAGGCATGCCTTGGTTATTGGGGCTAGATCCCGTTGTTTTCCCGTTGTATTTAGGGCTGCCCTGGGGATTAGCGCGGGGACCGCTTCCGCATTTGCCCTTACCGCTAACCATGCACACTCGCATTTGTCCCCCGATTTACTTTGAGCGCTATGGTCACGCTGCCGCCAAGGATCGCGAGTACATCGAGACCTGTTACGATTTGGTTGTTACCACGATGCAAACTGAATTAGACAAGATTGCCAAAACCGCCGATATTTCACCTTTTGCGCGCTAACAGTCCCCCAAGGATCTTGGGGGCGAGGCCGGTATCCGATGTTTTCTGTTGAAAACTCTGTTACTCAAGGCAAAAGCTGCGTTTTCGACAAAAAGTAGCCCACTAAATACAAGGAACCACAAAGTACGGTGAAATTTTCTGAGGGGGGTGCTGGTAATGCTTGCAACGCATCAAAGCAATCGTCAAAAATTTGAATGCTGTCTAATTTAGGACATATTTGCGATGCTAACGCTTTTAACTTGCCTAAATCAGCACTGCTATGTTCTGGTACAGGTACTAAGCAAAGAAGATCGCCGGGATGAAGGAGGTGCTGAAAAATTTGATCGTGTTCTTTGGTGCTAAGCATTCCCATCACCCAAGTGACGGTTGGTGTTGAAGCAGTCCTGATGCGATGCACAAATTGCGCCAGGGCCGCGGCGGCGGCGGGATTGTGGGCCCCATCTAATAAAATTTTGTGATCTTGATGGATGACCCATTGCAGACGACCGGGCCAACGGGCTTTGCCCATGCCGGCCTGAATAACGTCAGGGATAATTTTTGACCAACCTTGACGCTGTAATTCTTGTAAAGCGGCGATCGCCAGGGCAGAGTTTTGTAACTGAAATTCCCCTAACAAGGTTAACGGATAGTCTAGGTCTCGAAATCTGGCTAAAGCGTCACCATGTTCATTCCTTTGATGGAGGTTGACTGCCGGACTAATCCATTGATCAGGACAGTGGAGTTCCGCAATGCGGCTTGCAAAAACGGGTTGTGCATCGGTGGGAATATTGCCTAAAAAGACGGGGCGATTAGGCTTTAAAATTCCCGCCTTTTCCCTGGCAATATCGGCAACAGTGGGGCCTAACACTTGCCAATGTTCTCGACTTAGGGAGGTAATAATACTCAATAAACAGGGTTCTTGAACGTTAGTGGCATCCAATCTTCCCCCTAACCCTACTTCCATCACGGCGATATCCACCGGTAATTCCGCAAAGCATAACCAGACAGCCGCAGTAAATACTTCAAATAAGGTTGGGCTATCTTCCCGTTGCGGCGGCGCGAGCGCCATCACCCGTTGTAACGCCGCTGCAAAAATATTGGCATCTACCGGTTGATCATTTAAACAAACCCGTTCATTCCAGTCAATAAGATGGGGAGAGGTGTAGCGCCCAACGCGATAACCGGCTTCCGTTAATACAGCAGACAAATAGGCACAAACCGAGCCTTTACCATTGGTTCCTCCCACATGGACGTAGGGGACATGCCGTTGGGGATTGTCTAATTTTTCTAATAGTTGGTGGATCCGAGAGAGCCCCAGATTAACGCCAAACCGCTGATAGGGGTCTAATAAGACGGCGATCGTCATCGTTACGATAGTAATAGAATATGGATATTGTTATTTAACCCATGGAACCAATCGGTAAAAATTTCTTGACTGATTGCGTCAGATGCTCAGTGAACTTGCTAAGGGGATCACAACGTACTTGAATCTAAACTTTGGGCCGCTTCCGGCGTCAAGGGTAAATGTAGTCCACATTCTTGCTTCATACCGTGGAATCGGGTATCCCGTTCATCCTGATCCCCCGCCATTAAGGGTCGACTCGAATGCCAATCCCCCACAGAAACATAACCCTGATCAAAGAAAGGGTGGTATGGTAAATCGTGGACCGTTAAATAATCATAAATTGTTTTGGCATTCCAATCTAATATCGGTAAAACTTTATACTGATTGCCCTGCAATTCCACTGGCTTTAACGTTTGACGATGACGGGTTTGATCCCGACGTAAGCCCGTTAGCCAGGCGATCGCCTCCAACTCTTTCAGTGCCCGCTGCATGGGTTCCACTTTGCGAATTTGGTCATAGCGATTGAGAGCCGCTAGATCTTTTTGCTGCCAAAGTTTGCCGTATAACGCTTCCATACGGGCCGGACTCAAGGGGGATTGATAGACCTTTAAGTTTAACTGTAGTCGTTTCGTCAACGCTTCGGCAAATTGATAGGTTTCCACTGGTAAATACCCTGTATCAACCCAAATCACCGGAATCTGGGGAATAATGCGGGTGACCAGATGCAGCATCACCGCTGCTTGGATGCCAAAACTGGTACTCATCACTAAGCCGCGATCAAAAGTTTGATCTGCCCAGGTCACGATGGTCTCAGCACTAGCGTCTTCAAGGTCTGTCTGAATTTTAACGAGGTCAAGGGGGGGAAGGGCTGTTGGCATCTCTAAGGCAAGGGAGTCTTGGGGCAACCGGTGGGAGACAGTCGGTGGAGAGGCAGCGGTTTCATAAACAGGCTCCCATCGTGTTGGCGATTAAGTCATGAAAATTGAATGGCCATTATCTGTCGGGAGGAATGGATAAATCAAGTCTCTCTGGTGCCAATTTTACTGTGTCTGCGTCGAAGCGCTAAATGGCGATTACTGAGGAACTCTACAACTAAAGAAATTTGTGCATGAATATGGCGAGTGTCAACCCAGATTGTGATGGATAATTGGGCGAGAAAAGTCACTAGTCTCTGACCAGATTTTATCAGCTTGTAGCAAGCATTACTCACGCTAGAGGGGCGTCTCGTTAACATATGTTAAAACAATGATTTGAGAGACATTAATCGTTTTAACCGCTGGCCGCTCGATCGCGCGTCAATACTCATTTCCCTGAGACTTTTTTACCATGACTTCCTCTGCTCAACCCCAACGTCCCCAGGTGGTCATTATTGGCGGCGGTTTTGCTGGTCTTTACACCGCTAAGCACCTGAAAAACGTGCCAGTGGACATTACATTGATTGACAAGCGCAACTTCCACCTATTTCAGCCATTACTGTATCAAGTCGCAACAGGGAGTCTCTCCCCTGCCGATATTGCCTCCCCATTGCGGGGCGTCCTCAAAGGACAGAAGAATGTGCAGGTATTGATGGATGAAGCCATTGACATTGACCCTGAACAGCAAACCGTCATTTTAAAAGATCACCCACCGATCGCCTATGATTGGTTAGTGGTGGCCACCGGAGTCAGTCACCATTATTTTGGCAATGATCACTGGGCCCAAGCAGCGCCAGGGTTAAAAACCATTGAAGATGCCCTCACTATCCGGCAGCGAATTTTCCATGCCTTTGAAGAAGCCGAGAAAAGTATTGACCCCCAACAACAACAGACGTGGTTAACCTTTGTGATTGTCGGGGCCGGGCCAACAGGGGTGGAATTGGCGGGATCAATCGCCGAAATTGCCCACAGTTCCCTCAAGGATAATTTTTGTTGTATTGATACCCGTCAGGCGAAGATCCTACTCATAGAAGGAATGGATCGGGTGTTGCCGCCCTATAAATCTAATTTATCCGCTCGGGCCCAACAGGATTTGGAGCAGTTAGGGGTGACGGTCTTAACCGAACGGATGGTGACGAATATTACCCCTGAGGCGGTAACGATACGCCACAATGACTGCACTGAAACCCTGGCGACTAAAACTGTTCTATGGGCAGCAGGGGTCAGGGCCTCGGCCATGGGTCAGATTGTGGCCGATCGCACTGGGGTCGCCTTAGACCGGGCCGGACGGGTAATCGTTAATCCGGATTTAAGTGTCGCCAGCTATGAGAATATTTTTGTCTTGGGCGACTTAGCCAATTATGGTCACCAAGGCGATCGCCCCCTACCAGGGGTTGCCCCCGTCGCCATGCAGGAAGCGGCTTATTTATCTAAGCTCATTTTAGCCCGTCTTAATGATCGTGAAACCAAGCCATTTTATTATATTGACTACGGTAGTTTAGCCGTGATTGGCCAAAATAAAGCGGTTGTTGATTTGGGGTTTGCCCAGTTTTCGGGTCTGGTTGCCTGGATGATTTGGGTCTGGGCCCACATCTACTACTTAATTGAGTTTGATAATAAATTAATTGTGATGCTGCAGTGGGGCTGGAACTATTTCACCCGTGGCCGGGGAGCACGACTAATTACAGACACCCCTTTATCGACAGTGCAGTCTAGCTCAGAGACGCCAACAGCCTTAACGCCCCGCTAAGGCTATTGGCAGCCATGGACTCTAACCCAGACGGTTGCGATAGTCGTCATAGTGAAATTGCCGCCATAATTGAAAATCCCCAGACTCCCGTAAACAGCCGATCGCCGGGTGATAGACACCGTTAAAGGTTGTCGTTTTGACCAAGGTGTAGTGCATCATATCTTCAAAGATGAGGCGATCGCCAATCTGCAAGGGAGTCTCAAAAGCATAATCCCCGATAAAATCCCCAGCCAAACAACTCGATCCCCCCAGACGGTAAACCCGCTCCCCGGGGCCCGGCACATGGGATCCCCGCACTTCAGGACGGTAGGGCATCTCTAAACAATCGGGCATATGGGCCGTAAATGACACATCTAACATGGCATGGGTAAAGTCGGGGGTGACGATCAAATCCTCCACCGTACTCAACAAAAAGCCTGTCTGCCAGGCAACGGCTGCCCCTGGCTCCATGATTAGGCGTAAATGGGGATGGCGGTCATGAAACTGGTTTAATACCCCAATCGCATAGTTCACACCATAGCCGTCACGGGTGAGTAAATGCCCCCCCCCCAAATTCAACCATTCGATTTGAGGTAAATAAGCCCCAAACAACGCTTCGATGTGAAGTAAGGTTTTTTCGAGGGCAAGATGATCACTTTCACACAAATTATGGCAAAGAAAACCGCTAATACCGGCCGGCAGTCGCTCAGTCAGCATTGCCGCCTGAACCCCCAACCGCGATCCCGCCACACAGGGATTATACAAATCGGTTTTCACTGGCGAATATTCGGGGTTAATGCGCAACCCCGCTTTCACCCCCGCTTGCTTAACCTGTGGCGCAAATCGTTGCCACTGTCCGAGGGAATTAAAGGTGACATGACTCGCTAGAGGAAGAATTTGGGCGAAATCAACGGCACGGTAAGCGGGGGCATAGACATGAACTTCTTGACCAAATTCCGTTGCTGCCAATTGAGCTTCCCATAATGAACTGGCGGAGGCCCCCGCTAAGACGGGTTTAAGCCAGGGAAAGCAATGAAACAAGGCGAATCCTTTGAGGGCTAACATCACCTCGATGGGGGCCGCCTGTTGTAACCGCCCGAATATCGCTAAATTGCGACGGAGTAAAGATTCCTCTAAAACAAAACAAGGAGAAGGTAGGGGCAAGTTAGCAGCGCTCACCAGGGATGCCTCGCAAAAAAAAGGACTACTGTTAAGGGTAGCCCAATCAAGTCTTGAGATTAACGGAGGGTGTTGACTGCCGTTAAACAGTCAACAGTGAAGCGAAATTCTAGAGAATACCAAAGAAGTGAAGGACCCCTTGACCAGAGACGAGTTCAAGGATTAGAGCAGAGGTGAAACCGATCATGGCTAAACGACCGTTCCAATTCTCTGCAAATGCGGTGAAACCAAATTTGGCGTTGTCGTTATTCATGGTAGATACAGATAAAATTACAGCTGGGAGTGTTGATGTAAATAAATGTAACAGATTGTTGCGGGGATTGCAACCATATCCTACATTCCGGGGACTGAACAGAATTTTGTGTAAGGGGAATAAAATCCAATCAAAACGAGGAAACCCCTTATGGCACGCAAAAAACAAGAACCGAATCGCGTCGATACTCTACTCGACGAGTTGCTAGAA
>JBEAQB010000371.1:0-3961 GCA_041164125.1 Cyanobacteriota bacterium | reverse complement strand
TATCTTAACTATGCTGAAATTTTCCTTTTCCTTGCTTTTGGCACAAAGCTCTTGCTTGACGCCCGTAGAATGGGGAACAATGCCAATCTTGAGGTCTTAGAAGAAGCAGAGGAAGTCATTGAAGTCGAGGAAAGAAAACGCCAACAATCTCCAACCAGCTGGGGGATTTTTCTAGAAGGCTTTTTGCTAACCTTTGTGGCAGAATGGGGCGATCGCACACAGATCGCGACGATTGCGTTGGCGGCCTCCCATAATGTCCTCGGTGTCACCATCGGTGCGATTCTCGGCCATACGATTTGTGCCCTGATTGCGGTGTTGGGGGGGAAATTAATTGCTGGGCGTATCTCCGAACGCACCGTGACAATCATCGGGGGATTATTGTTTTATCTTTTTGCTGGGGTGGCGATGATTAACTCGCGCTGAAGACCACTGCAACACGCTAAACTGGCGAAAAAACAGGATAGTTATGATTCCAGTCTGGTTGTACGTTGGCGTCGTGGCTTTTGGTCTGGCGTTTCTTCTCAATCGTTTATCTCCCAGGGATTTACGCTGGTTTAATCGCTTACGTCGTCCCCCCTGGTTAACCTTTGAATGGGCAATTCCGTTTATCTGGATAACCATTTTTATCACGGGGGCCATTTCCGCCACGATCGCCTGGGACGCCAGCGAGACGATCGCCCAGGGGTGGGGACTGATGGCGGGCTATATTTTGTTAGAGATGACGATTATGGCCTACACCCCCATCATGTGTCAGTTACGTAGTTTACGGGTCGGGACGATTATTGGTGCCACGGGCTTTTTTGTGGGTCTCGGATTGGCGATCGCCGTTAGTCAGGTCTCCCTTTGGGCAGTGGCTTTTTTAATGCCATTTTTGTTATGGAGCCCCATCGGTACCTATGTCACCTGGGCGATGATTCCCCTCAATCCCGGGGAACTGTGACGGGAATGTCTTCCCACTGACTATAAATCGCCGCTTGGCCGCGATAAACCCCTTGCTCATCGGTTAGATTCCACACAGTGACGTCCTTAATCCAAAACCTGCGCCCACTTTTGGCAATGCGAATGCCGGCGTAGCCGGCCATAAATCCCTGGCTTGTGACCGCATCTAGCAACCGTTGCCGCTCTGATTGGTTAGGCGGTTCAGCGGAGAGACGGGACGGTAACTGGCAAAATTCTTGCCAAGATAATTCAAACAGGGCCTGGGCCGCTACATTGGCATAGTTAAAAATCGGGTCGGGTTCAGTGCCGTGGGAAACCACCACATAGGGGGCTTGATAAATGGCCTCAGCGAAGTCGACTGCCCCTAGATCGCTAGGACCGAAGCGTTTGCCAGTTAATTGCTCATAGTTCCGCCGCAGCAGTTGGATATGGTCGGCGTAAAACTGATTATCGCTTGAGGGGGCGAGCAAAGTCATGGGAATCAACGGGAACTGACGGGGGAAGGGGCGATCGGTTCCCCACGGTATTTGCAGCGTCAGCGTTGGGAGAGGTCGCGCAGACGGCCGGGTGGGGGCGATACTAATTAGTATCCCATTAGGGGAACTCTGGGGACTCCGGTAAAGGGACTCTCCTGGGTTTAGGGGCTTAGCAGGATTGGCCCGCCCCCTTAACACTTCTTAACACTAGCAAAAGTGCAAGCTCAGTTATAGATTAAATATTTGTAACAGAGTGTTTCACAATTGTTAACAAATTGTGTCGAGATGACCCTGTGTTACCTACGTGACAGCATTTTCTGTTACAAAAGCTAATGGACGTCATTGCCCAATGCTCATCTAAGGAGAACGAGAATCTTATGTTCACTAACGTCAAGTCCACCATTCGCCGCATTGAACCCGAGTCATTAAATGGGCGTACCCTTCTCAAGGTGGTCTATGTCGTACTGGAGTCTCAGTATCAGAGTGCTCTTTCGGCAGCAGTTAGGAATATCAACCGCACCAATCCCAGTTTGGCGATTCAGGTCACAGGCTACTTAATCGAAGAACTCCGATCGCCGGAAAACTACGCCGCCTTTCAGCAGGATATCAGTGAGGCGAATTTGTTCATCGCGTCGTTGATTTTCATTGAAGATCTGGCGGATAAGGTTGTGGAGGCAGTGGCTCCCCACCGGGATAACCTGGATGCGGCGATTGTTTTCCCGTCCATGCCCCAGGTAATGCGGTTAAACAAAATGGGATCGTTTTCCATGGCGCAATTGGGTCAGTCTAAAAGTGCGATCGCCCAGTTCATGAAGAAGCGCAAGGAAAATAGCAGTGGGGCGGGTTTTCAGGATGCGATGTTGAAATTACTGCGCACCCTGCCGACGGTGTTGAAATATTTGCCGGTGGAAAAGGCCCAGGATGCCCGCAACTTTATGCTCAGCTTCCAGTACTGGCTGGGAGGATCCCAGGAGAATTTAGAAAATTTCCTGCTCATGCTCACCGACAAGTATGTCTATCCTGATTTAGGCTTAGATAAACTGGTGAACTACCAAGAACCGGTGGTCTATCCCGATATGGGCATTTGGCATCCCCTGTCCATGCAGATGTTTGAAACGGTGAAGGACTATCTGAAGTGGTATAACGAACGTCCGGACATCCCTGAAGATTTAAAAGATCCCCTAGCGCCCTGCGTCGGCTTAATTCTGCAACGGACGCACCTAGTGACGGGGGATGATGCCCACTACGTTGGCATGGTGCAGGAATTGGAAGCCATGGGGGCCCGGGTGATCCCCGTTTTCTCCGGCGGGTTAGATTTTTCCAAACCCGTGGATGAATATTTTTGGGATAAAAGTGTGAACGGGGTCGAGCCGTTACCAATTGTGGATGCGGTGGTGTCCCTGACAGGTTTTGCCCTGGTGGGTGGCCCGGCCCGCCAGGATCATCCCAAGGCGATCGAATCGTTGAAACGGCTTAACCGCCCCTATATGTGTGCCTTGCCGTTGGTGTTCCAAACGACGGAAGAATGGGAAGAGAGTGATCTGGGATTACATCCCATTCAGGTGGCGTTGCAAATTGCCATTCCCGAACTCGACGGGGCGATCGAACCGATTATTCTCTCCGGTCGGGATGGTTCCACCGGTCGCGCCATTGCTTTACAAGACCGTTTAGAGGCGATCGCCCAACGGGCAATGAAATGGGCTAATCTCCGCAAAAAGCCGAAGCTCGATAAAAAAGTTGCCATTACCGTTTTCAGTTTCCCCCCCGATAAGGGCAATGTGGGGACTGCGGCCTACTTGGATGTGTTTGGCTCCATTCACGAAGCCATGAAGGGCTTACGGGATAACGGCTACGACGTGCAGGATTTACCCGCCTCTGCGAAAGAACTAATGGAAGCGGTCATCCACGACGCCCAGGCCCAATACGCCAGCCCGGAACTGAACGTAGCCTATCGCATGTCGGTGGAACAGTATGAACGACTGACCCCCTACTCAGTGCGGTTAGAGGAAAACTGGGGTAAACCGCCGGGACATCTCAACAGTGACGGCCAAAACCTACTGATCTACGGCAAGGAATTCGGCAATGTCTTCATTGGGGTGCAACCCACCTTCGGTTATGAAGGCGACCCCATGCGCCTGCTGTTCTCCCGGTCTGCCAGTCCCCACCACGGGTTTGCGGCCTACTACACCTATTTGAACCATGTCTGGAAAGCGGATGCGGTGCTACATTTTGGCACCCATGGCTCCTTGGAATTTATGCCCGGTAAACAAATGGGCATGTCCGGCGAGTGTTATCCCGATAACCTAATCGGCACCATTCCCAACCTCTATTACTACGCCGCCAATAATCCCTCCGAAGCGACGATCGCCAAACGCCGGGGTTATGCCTCCACCATTTCCTACCTCACCCCCCCCGCCGAAAATGCCGGCCTATACAAGGGCCTACAGGAACTGAGTGAGTTAATTGGCTCCTACCAATCCCTCAAGGATTCCGGGCGCGGCCCCCAAATCGTCAACACGATCATGGATCAAGCCCGCATCTGTAAC
>JBEAQB010000370.1:0-3430 GCA_041164125.1 Cyanobacteriota bacterium | reverse complement strand
ACTGACGAGTAATCATCATAGCAAAAATTTAACCCAACGCAACTAGGGTCAGGGACTTTTTTCGTGGGTTAACTTTGTTTGAGTTCTAGACCATCGTCTTGGGAATTGCCATGGACGGTCTTCACCCATTTCAACCGTTTGGCACGAAAGGCCATGCGGGCGGTAACAGCGGGCATCACCACTAACCAATGGAACATATAAAATGTTCCTACAATAGTTTGTCCTAACAGAGACCAGGGGTGTTGCCGGGAGGCCGGGGTCAAACGGCGTAAACCGTGATACATGCCCCAACAGGAAAAACCAACCGCAACGTAGGTCAGGGGGGTTAACAAGGGTAGACGATGGCGCCAAACGGCCATGAGGAGGTCGGGGACGGCAGCCGCTGGGAGCAAATACTGCATCAACATAAAAGAGATCAAATCGATTTTTTTACGCCAGCCCATGGGTTGAGTCATGATGTAGCGCCAATAATCTAAGTAACGTTGATAGCCGCCTTCCGCCCAACGGTTACGTTGATGCCAAAGGGCGATCGCCGTGGTTACCCCTTCTTCTTCAACGGGGGGGGCAACGAGAATACCAACTTTCCAGTTATTTAAATGCAAGCGGATGGTCAAGTCTAAATCGTCGGTAATCGTTTGTTCGTTCCAGCCTCCTACGTTGTCTAGGGCTTTGCGAGCAACAAATTGACCATTGCCCCGTAATTCTCCGATGCCACCAGTGACAATCCGTTGCTGCTGGAAGTAGGTATCTAGGGCCATTTCTGCCGCTTGACCTTTGGTCCAAAAATTTGCCCCCTCATTGGCGATCGCCTTCCGAACCTGTAACGCACCGAAATCTGCCCCTTCAAAATACGGGACAACTTGACGCAATAGATCTGGGGACACCCGCGCATCGGCATCAAATACCCCAATAATGCTCCCCTTCGCCCGGGTTAACACGTCATTTAACGCGCCAGATTTGCCGCCCCCGGCCCCCGCTGCACGGTGCACGACAGTTAGTTGGGGAAACTGTTTTGCCAGGTTATCGAGAATGGCGGGGGTGTTATCCGTACTATTGTCATCCACCACCCAGACATCATAGCGGTTGGCGGGATAGTCCAAGACACACAGTTGGTTAACCAGGTGTTCAATGACTGCGGCTTCGTTTTTAGCCGCCACCAGTAGGGAAACGGTTTGGTAGCGTTCCGCCCTGGCCGCTTGCGGCAACGCTGGGGGCGGAGTCTCTGGTATGGCCTTCATTAATCGTAGGGCTTGTAAGGAGAGAAGCCCCATGACGCCCGATACCAGCCAACTGCCCCATAGCCAATAATGCAGACTAATGACAATCGTCCAAATTACCATCAGGGAAAAAGCCGCTTTTTTGCGCCGTCCCTCTAAGCCCTGGAAAAAATCACTGCGAAAGTCTTCTTCCTCTGCATCGGGATCGTCCCACTCAGCCAGTAACGCTTCCAACGGCGATAAGGAAGACTCCGATTCGTGATCGTTCCAGGGAAATTGGGGCATGGTTTGTCTACCAGTAATATAGGGGCGAGCAGTTGACGTGGGGGTGAGCGAGCAAATCCCCGAGGGGCAATAGGCAAAATATGATTGTCTGGCAACAAAAAGGGAGATTTTGCCTCAGACCGTGAACCCATTGATGTTAAGTTAAGTTACATTCAAGCATTATTTTGAGGAATTTTCATACATGGTCGCAACGCCCGTTAAACAGAAATACGATATTAAAGATATTGGTTTGGCGGCCCAAGGTCGTCAACGTATCGAATGGGCGGCCCGCGAGATGCCTGTTTTAGCTCAAATTCGCGACCGCTTTGCCCAAGAAAAACCCTTTGCCGGAATTCGTCTCGTTGCCTGCTGTCATGTCACGACGGAAACCGCTAACCTGGCGATCGCCCTTCATGCTGGAGGCGCTGATTCCTTACTGATTGCCAGTAATCCCCTGTCGACCCAAGATGATGTTGCGGCCTGTTTAGTCGCCGACTACGGTATTCCTGTTTACGCCATCAAAGGCGAAGACAACGATACCTACCATCGCCACGTTCAAATCGCCCTAGATCACCGTCCCAACATCATCATCGACGACGGAAGTGACGTCGTTGCCACCCTCGTTCAAGAGCGTCAACACCAACTCAGTGACATTATTGGTACCACCGAAGAAACCACCACGGGTATTGTGCGTCTCCGGGCGATGTTCAACGACGGGGTGCTGACCTTCCCCGCCATGAACGTTAACGATGCTGACACCAAGCATTTCTACGACAATCGTTACGGTACGGGTCAATCCACCCTGGACGGGATTATCCGTGCCACCAACATTCTCTTGGCAGGGAAAACGATCGTGGTAGCAGGTTATGGCTGGTGCGGTAAAGGGGTTGCGATGCGGGCCAAAGGGATGGGGGCCGATGTTATTGTCACCGAAATTAGTCCTGTGCCGGCGATCGAAGCGGCCATGGATGGTTTCCGGGTGATGCCCATGGCGGCGGCGGCCAAGGAAGGAGATATTTTCATCACCGTCACTGGCAACAAACACGTTATCCGTCCCGAACACTTTGCGGTGATGAAAGACGGGGCGATCGTGTCTAACTCTGGTCACTTCGACATCGAAATTGACCTCAAATCCTTAAAAGAACAGGCTGCGGAGGTGAAGGAGGTTCGCAACTTCACTGAGCAATATATTTTGCCCTCTGGTAAGTCAATTATTGTGATCGGGGAAGGTCGCTTGGTTAACCTCGCTGCTGCGGAAGGTCATCCCAGTGCTGTGATGGACATGAGCTTTGCCAACCAAGCCCTCGCCTGTGAATATTTGGTCAGCAATAAAGGTCAACTTGACCCGGGTATGCACTCTATTCCCAAAGCAGTGGATCAAGAAATCGCCCGCTTGAAACTGCAAGCAATGGGCATCGAAATTGATAGCTTGACGGCAGAACAGATCGAATACATCAACTCCTGGTCATCCGGTACCTAGGAACTGACCGCTGATTCAACTAAGGGCAGGAAGTCTCCTGCTTTTTTTTTGACACTTTCTTTGCTAATGTGCTTAGTTGATTTGGTTTAATGCCAACCCGTTTTAAGAAGCTAGATAGCGCCTGCGGCGTATTCTCAATTTCGTAAGTAGTTGCACCTGGAATAGATATTTTTATTCCATTACGTCCTGGTACTGGTTCCCAGTCAAACATTACCTTCGCACCAACCCTACCTTTTGGAGCGTTGCGAACTTGTTCGACAATGTCTGGTACTTGCGCCAAAACAGATTTGGCGATCGCCGCCTTGACCGTGGGGGTGAGTCCTTTGCCGTTTTTGCCTCGCCGTTCTTCCTGCCTAATCCGATTGGCAATAATTGTCTGACCGCCGCCAAACAAATCACCTTGTACCCCTAGCACTTCCTGCTTTGGTTGCGCGGGAGTTTTCGTCCTCGCATCCCTAACCTTGTCTAA
>JBEAQB010000369.1:0-4573 GCA_041164125.1 Cyanobacteriota bacterium | reverse complement strand
GTGTCATCAGCACCTGGGCTGACGTCTTGAACCGCGCCAACATCGGTTTTGAAGTAATGCACGAACGCAATGCCCACAACTTCCCCTTAGACCTCGCGTCTGGTGAACAAGCACCTGTGGCTTTGACCGCTCCTGCTATCAATGGTTAATTCCTTGATGTAGCGTTAACTGAATAATCTGCAAAAACGCTCTCTATCACTAGGGAGCGTTTTTGTTTGTTTTCAATAACGGTAAAAGTTCTGCTACCCACTGAGCGACCAATGCCAACATTTGGTGCACTTGAATTGTCTTAGAATTGGTGGCAAAACCGTTCCACGCACCGCACAAAGATTTCAACCCCCACGGGTAACACCGATTCGTCGAAATCGAAGCGGGGATGATGATGGGGATAATTTAACCCCAGCCCGGCATTGGCCGATCCTAAGAAGAAATAACAACCAGGGATGGCTTGTAAAAAGAAGGACATATCTTCTCCGGCTAGGGTTTGGTAATCGGGAATCAGGGCGTCAGCATTAACCATGACGTCGGTGGCAGACTCCCGTACTAATGCCACTAGGCGGCGATCATTAACGACAGGGGGATAAATTTCTTCATACTGCCAGCGGTAGTCTGCCCCTTGGGCTTGGCAGATCCCTTTAACCAAGGCTTCCAGACGTTGGGAAAAATAGCCCGTAAATTTAGGGTCAAAGTAGCGCACTGTTCCCCGGAAATAGGCACTATCGGCAATGACGTTAAAGGCTGACCCCGCGTTTAGTTCTCCCACTGTAACGACAGCGGATTGCAAGGGGTCGATATTACGGGCAATAATCGTCTGCAACGCCGTGACGATCTGGGCACTCACCACTAAGGCATCAACGGTTTGATGGGGCATGGCACCATGACCCCCTTTGCCGATGATTTGGCATTCAAAATGCTCCACCGCCGCCATCACTGGCCCTTCCTTAATGCCCACCGTACCCACGGGTAAATCGTTCCACAGATGCAGTCCAATAATGGCGTCAACCTTAGGATTTTCGAGTACCCCTGCTTCAATCATAGGCTTTGCGCCTCCCGGGCCTTCTTCGGCAGGTTGAAAGAAAATTTTGACTTGCCCCCGAAACCTGTCCCGATGTTGGGCAAGATATTGTGCTACCCCCAGGGCGATCGCCGTATGGCCATCATGGCCACAAGCGTGCATTTTACCGACATGGCAAGAACGATAATCTACCTCGTTTTCTTCTTGAACGGGTAGGGCATCCATATCGGCCCGAATCGCTAATACTGGACCGGGCTTGCCACTGTCGATTATTGCCATCACACCGGTTTTAGCAATGCCTGTTTGGTGATCAATCCCCAAATTAGTCAGGGTTTGGGCAATTTTGGCCGCCGTTAATTGTTCCTGAAAACCCAACTCTGGATATTGATGAAACTGTCGTCGCCATTGAATCAGTTGGGGATGGAGCCCCCGGATCGGTAGGCGAACGTTAACGGTATTGGCCGCAGCGACTTGGGGCAGGGGGGAAATCATAGTATGACGATCATTGCTTGCTTTTATAAGTTAGCTCAATCTGCTTGGGATTATGGGGTCCCCCATTAAAGGACCCGGCTTGCCTACGCCTGATTATTCGTAATTCGTCGCATTGCTTCCTCAACATTTTCGCGACTATTAAAGGCAGAAATACGGAAATAGCCTTCCCCTGCAGCGCCAAAGCCCGAGCCCGGGGTACCTACTACATTCACCGTTTGCAGCAACTTGTCAAAAAAGTCCCAACTACTGAGACCCGCCGGGGTTTTGACCCAGACATAGGGGGCATTGACGCCACCGTATACGGTTAGTCCTGCCGCGATTAACTGCTCACGAATAATACGGGCATTTTCTAAATAGAAACTCACCAAAGCATTGACCTGGGCTTGACCTTCGGGGGAATAAACCGCTTCAGCTCCCCGCTGTACGATGTAAGAAACACCGTTAAATTTGGTGGACTGACGACGATTCCAAAGTTTCCATAATTCAACTTGGCTACCGTCTAGGGATCGGGCCGTCAAACTTTTGGGGATAACAGTCAAGGCACAACGGGTTCCGGTAAAGCCGGCATTTTTAGAGAACGAGCGAAACTCAATGGCACAGTTTCGCGCTCCCTCAATTTCATAGATGGAATGGGGTAAGGTGGAATCCGTAATAAAGGCTTCGTAGGCAGCGTCAAAAAAGATGATCGAGCCATGGTTATTGGCGTAGTCTACCCATTGTTGTAGATAGGCTTTCGTTGCTGTGGCGCCGGTGGGATTGTTGGGAAAGCAGAGGTAGATGAGATCGACTTTTTGGCTGGGAATGGCTGCGGTAAAGTCATTTTCAGCGGTAATCGGCAGGTAAACAAGACCGTCGTATTCCCCCTTTTCGTTAGCTGCCCCGGTATGACCGGCCATGACATTGGTGTCAACATACACAGGATAAACGGGATCAGTAACAGCGATGGTATTATTTTGACCGAAAATATCCAGAATATTGCCTGTATCACATTTGGATCCGTCGGAAATAAAAATTTCATCAGCACTGATCTCACAGCCCCTAGCTTGAAAGTCGTGGGCAGCTATTTTTTCCCGTAACCAACCATAGCCTTGTTCTGGTCCGTATCCTTTGAAGGTCTGGCGATCGCCCATATCGTCGATCGCCTGGGTCATGGCCTGGCGACAGGCGAGGGGTAACGGTTCAGTAACGTCGCCAATACCCAATTTAATCACCGACGCATCGGGGTTAGCTGCGGTGAAAGCATTGACCCGTCGGGCAATTTCGGGAAAAAGGTAACCGGCTTTGAGCTTAAGGTAGTTATCGTTGATGCTGACCATGACTGAGTGTTTTAAGGACTCGAGCTATTATAAAAGTTTATTGAACCTCCTTCGTAGTTGGAACCGTTCTTGCATTAGGTTATCCATGAGTTATCCCTTCTTTCCTCCTCGGTCTTGCTCGCCTAACACTGCCCGCTTTTGGGGTCGTTGGCTGGTCAGCGTAGCACTGTCCTCAGCGTTCTTTTTACCGGTATCGTCCTTTGCTCAGGAAAAAGAGACTGAGGGGGCGGCTCCGGTTGCCCGTCCGACTCAGATGACATCGAAAGATAAATCTCAAGAGACAGACGCCAAACTGACCTATGGGGGCTTAATTGACGCTATTAAAAAAGATCAAGTAGCCAAGGTCGACATTGATCCAAACCGTCAACAGGCGATCGTTACCCTCAAGGATACCCCGGCGGATGCTAAACCAGAGACGGTGCAACTGTTTAGCAACAATCCCGAGTTATTTAACCTGCTGCGCAGTCGTTCGAGTTCCGTGGACTGGAGCATTACACGCACCCCCGATAATTCGGCGCTTTACGGCTTGTTGACTAATTTATTAATTGTGGCCATTTTAATCGGCCTGGTGGTCATGGTCATTCGCAAATCCGCTAACGCTTCCGGTCAAGCGATGAGTTTTGGTAAATCCAAGGCCCGGTTCCAAATGGAAGCCAAAACGGGGGTTGGCTTTGATGATGTGGCCGGTATTGATGAAGCCAAAGAAGAATTACAAGAGGTGGTGACGTTCCTCAAACAACCGGAAAAATTTACGGCGATCGGGGCAAAAATTCCCCGGGGGGTTTTACTGATTGGGCCACCGGGAACGGGAAAGACCTTATTAGCCAAGGCGATCGCCGGAGAAGCGGGGGTGCCCTTTTTTAGTATTTCCGGGTCGGAGTTTGTGGAGATGTTTGTCGGGGTAGGAGCCTCCCGGGTGCGAGATTTATTTAAAAAAGCCAAGGAAAATGCCCCTTGCCTAGTCTTCATCGACGAAATTGATGCGGTAGGCCGACAACGGGGAGTGGGTTATGGCGGAGGTAATGATGAGCGGGAACAAACCCTCAACCAATTGTTAACAGAAATGGATGGCTTTGAAGGCAATAGCGGCATTATCGTGATTGCTGCCACCAACCGTCCTGATGTGTTGGATCTAGCCCTCATGCGTCCCGGTCGGTTTGATCGCCAAGTGATGGTAGATTATCCTGACCTCAAAGGGCGGGAACTAATTCTGGCCATCCATGCCGACAATAAAAAATTAGATTCGGAAGTGCAATTAACGGCGATCGCCCGTCGCACCCCTGGTTTTACCGGGGCTGATTTAGCCAATGTCTTGAATGAAGCGGCCATTTTTACTGCCCGCCGCCGCAAAGCTGCCATCACCATGGCCGAAGTGAACGACGCCATTGATCGGGTGGTGGCAGGCATGGAAGGAACCCCCCTCGTAGATAGTAAGAGTAAACGCTTGATTGCCTACCATGAAATTGGCCATGCGTTAATTGGCACCCTCTGCCCTGGGCATGATCCCGTCGAAAAAGTGACCCTGATCCCCCGCGGCCAGGCCCAAGGGCTAACCTGGTTCACCCCTGACGAAGAACAGAACCTGATGACCCGCCAGCAAATGATTGCTCGCATTGCGGGTTTATTAGGGGGACGAGTAGCGGAAGAAGTCATCTTTGGTCAAGGGGAGGTGACCACTGGGGCCGGTAATGATATTGAAAAAATCACCTACATTGCTCGGCAGATGGTTACTCAATTGGGGATGTCTTCC
>JBEAQB010000368.1:0-9256 GCA_041164125.1 Cyanobacteriota bacterium | reverse complement strand
ATACAGCGGTCTGTTTAATTGGCTTGCCAATGCTTGGGTCTGTTCCGCCAATTCCGCGAGAAAATGCTTAGCCCCAAAGTCGTAGACTGCATGGAGGGCATCCAGCCGCAGGGCATCACAGTGAAACTGCTCAAACCAATAGAGGGCATTGCTGATAAAAAAATGGCGCACACCATCGCTGTGGGCCTGGTCATAGTTAATGGCCTTGCCCCACGGGGTTTGATAGTGGTCTGTCATATAGGGCCCAAAGCGGCTCGTGTAATTCCCTTCTGGCCCAAAATGGTTATAAACCACATCTAGTATCACCGCAATGCCAACTTGATGACAGGCATCCACCAGTTTTTTTAAACCATCAACACCACCATAGGACTGCTGCACCGCAAAGGGATAAACCCCGTCGTAACCCCAATTGCGATCGCCAGGAAACTGGGCAACGGGCATTAATTCCAGCGCCGTAATCCCCAAGGTTTTTAAATACCCCAACCGAGCAATGATCGCCTCAAAGGTGCCTGCAGGGGTAAACGTCCCCACATGAAGTTCATAAATAATATAGTCAGCCAATGGCATCCCCTGCCATTCCCCATCCTGCCAATGGTAGGCAGCGTGATCCACCACTGCCGAGGCTTGATGAACGCCATCTGGTTGCCAGTGGGCGGCCGGATCGGGGCGAATGTCTTCGTCATCTAGGCAAAACCAATAGCGATCAGCAGGGGAAACCCCCTCAACCTTACATTGCCAATAGCCATGATCCTGCCGCTGCAGGGGAACGTATCGCGGTGGATCAGTGAGCAATTGCAATTCGACCCGCTGGCGATCGGGGGCCCACACGCTAAACTGACAACGGTTATTACCTAAATAGGTTGCGCCTAGGGAGATCATGATTGGTCACGGGAAATAATCCATCCCAGCCCAGGCTCAGCCGTTAACGCGGATATTGTTGCATCAAAGCTTGTACCTGTTCTGCATGGTAGGAACTACGGGTCAACGGCGAAGACACCACTTGTAAAAAGCCAATGGATTCTCCGTAGCGGCGCCAGCCATCAAACTGATCTGGCGGAATAAAGGCTTGTACCCCCAAATGCTTCTGGCTGGGTTGCAAGTACTGACCAATGGTCAAAATATCGCAGTCCACCGCCCGCAAATCCTGCATCACCTGGCGGACTTCCTCATCCGTTTCCCCCAGACCCACCATCAGGCCCGATTTGGTGTAAACCGATGGCAGGATCGATTTCGCCTGGGTAAACAGGTCCAAGGATTGTTGATAATTGGCCTGGGGGCGGACGCGGCGGTATAAACGAGGTACCGTCTCAATATTATGGTTTAAAACCTCTGGGGCGACTGTCAGTAATTGGGCCAACGCTTGCCAATTGCCGCACAAATCAGGAATTAAGACCTCGATGGTTGTTCCCGGCGATACCTGGCGAGTGGCTTCAATACAGCGAATAAATTGCGAGGCTCCGCCGTCGGGCAAGTCATCGCGGTTTACGGCCGTGATCACCACATGCTTCAAGTTCAAGCGCTTGACTGCTGCCGCTAGGCGATCGGGTTCCGTGGGATCTAATGGTTGGGGACGCTTTTCAAAATCAATATCACAATAGGGACAAGCCCGTGTACAAGCCGGGCCCATAATTAAAAAGGTTGCCGTTCCCGCTTGAAAACATTCACCAATATTGGGGCACGACGCTTCTTCACAAACTGTATTGAGGGCTAAATCCCGCAAAATATCTTTCACCGTTCCCACCCGCTGCCACTGGGGCGCTTTGACCCTCAGCCATTCTGGTTTCACTGTCACACCCAATGTCTCCTAAATTGCTCAACATCTACCAAGACTTATATTTTACTGCCCTTAAACCCAAGAATTAAAGGGGCAGCCCTCGGGGTCTTGCGGGGCGATCGCCGGGGGCCCCAGGAAACCCTAAACTTTTTTCATGGCAAAGACTTGTCAAGCTTAATACTTATTGTTATGCTAGGTGGGCGCTAAAAAAGCCGGGATAGCTCAGTTGGTAGAGCAGTGGACTGAAAATCCTCGTGTCGGCGGTTCAAGTCCGCCTCCTGGCATTCATATTGTACAGTTGTACAGTGCCACATTCTTTGTCATCTGTGACAAATTGTTGTCATGATGCCAAATTAATTGTCGTGATGACAGATTGTTGTCGTCGAAGGATTAGTGACAAAATCTTTGTCGCTTTCTTGGACCCATTGAATAATGAACTTCCCCGCTGCAAGCAACGGTGTATCCACTGCGCTTCTCTTCGCACACTTCGTTGCTCAGTTTCGCCTTGCAATGCCCTTCGGACATTTAGTGATCACCTGTTGAGTTGAGGCATCAATAATAACAACAGTGGCAGGTGAGGTTAGTGTCATGGACACTGCTAGTAATATGTTAGGGGAGCCCTGATATAGTTTTTGACTAGGTCGAGGAAAAGGATTATTAAGACGTTCTAAGGTTGATTCTTTGCGCTTAACAAACGCCTCTTTTTTCGTCGATAAATCTCCCTTATTCTGCATAGCAGTAAGGATTTGAGCCACATCCTCCGCCTTCTCCTGGCGGATCAGCTCCGTACCTTCCTGCGACCACAGGCGGGTATCGAGACTGCAATAGAGAGTCAAGCGATTCCTGTTCCAGGGGCTTCCCCTATCACTCTGATGGTGCCAGCCCAACATGGCGGAACGGAGGGTAAATAGGGCACTGGAGTGCTGGTTTTTGCTCTTTCTCTTCGTCTGCTGATCTTCGTAGAAGCGGTTGAACCACTTCAGTTGCCGCTGGTCACAATAAATGTTGAAGGTCATTTCCCCTAAACCGTTGAGCTTCACTGTTAGCCGTCCTTGGTCATTCTTCCCCCATCTGAGATCTTCATTTGTGGCATAGGTTAGGGGATAGGGGACTAACGCCGTGCTCTTTAATAGCTGGTCTTGCCAAGACTTAGCTTGCGTGTTGGTTTCGGGAACGACTTTATCCATCAACTCCAGTAGGGCGAGGCGATGGTGGTCGCTTAAATCTCTACCCAAGGGAAGGTTGGCATTGATTTGCTCCTGTAGCTGTTTGACCTTATGTTTGGCTTTTCCTAGGCGCTGTTGGAATTTCTCCGGGGTCTCTACCGTCTTGGGTATCCGACAGCCGTTCTTGAGCAGGTAGGAGATCGCCGCTCGTTTAAGTGTGCGGGTAGTTTTGTCGTAGTCGGTGAAGAGTTGCTGTTGTAGGTTAGGGGATGGCGCTAGTTGGTCAAGTAGCTCTTGGGCTGTGCTCTGGATGGATTCCAAGGAAACCCCGGCCAATTCCACTAACTGGGCATCACTTTTCAGTATCTCCAACCAATGTTCTTGCCCCTGTAGCCGTTGCCGAAGCTGACGCTGGAGGCGCAGGTATGACTTGTATGTGTATTCAACTTGGTTGATAGCACTGGTATAGAAGCAAGCAGGCTGCCCCTTAAAGCGGTCTTCAGTCTTTAACTGGTCACATAACCGCTTCACTAAACCAGCCGGGGGATAACCCCGTTGGCACCATTCCTCAAAGTCATCCTGGGTAGCCACTAAGCGTAATAACTCATTAATAAGAGGAGTATTTTGCAGCGCCATCAACTCCCAAAGTCGTTTACGGGTGGACTCCGGAGCGGTAAGACGGCAATGGATGGTGATGATAGACATAGGTTGATAATAACACTGTGTTCTCATTCTAGTTGGTGGCTTTATTAAATGTGAATGTGGAGGTAAAATGGTTTAGCCCTCAACAAAATGTTTATTAAGTGTTTTTCACTAGCCAACAGGCCTCGGAGATTACAGGATGCACCCTACGTCAGTTACAGTATTGGCGTGAGAAGGGAGTGGTAAGTCCTGCGGTAGACGCAACGGGTAGGGGGAGAAGTGTTTACTACAACAAAGCGGACTTATTTGAGTTGATGGTGATGAAGCACCTTCTCGGTGCGGGATTAGAGTATACCCAGGCAGTAGATGTCTTATTTGCATTACGGAAACAGGAACCAGAGTTCACCAATGTACATCAGCGTTTGCGGTATTTAGTCACGCGGAATCCAGAGCTTAAAATGCTGGTTATAGAGCGGTTCAGTCTTGATACGGTACAAGCAGCTATGCACTGGGGACAACTTGTAGTGCCGTTGTGGTTAGATGAAATACACTTAAAGTTACAACACAAGCTACAGCAAACTCCTGGTACGGATATGCCGCACACAAGCCCTTCTCCAACACCCAACGAGGATGATACCCGGCGGGTAATAGACCAAAAATTGATGATGTCAGGGTGGGACGTTGTTTCGATGAAACCGGGGCTAAGCACTGACAAGTTAAGCCACCATGCGGTTAGGGAGTACCCCTTAGCAACAGGGGATGCAGACTATGCGCTTTTTGTGCAAGGGTTGTTTCTTGGGGTATTAGAAGCTAAACGGGTCTCGATTAACGCTCAGTCCGCCCTAGAACAAGCGAAACGCTATTCAAGGGCAACATTTGATGGGGTAGGTAATTGGCGGGGTTACCGGGTACCGTTTCTCTATTCCAGCAACGGTGAGTTGATTTACTTCCTCGATGTTAGGGAGAAGACCAATATTGGTCGTCAACTGCAAGCGTTCCACTCGCCCCAGGCAGTTCTAGAACTGTTAGCTCGGGACGAAGGGAGCAGTAATTGTTGGTTAAAGGAGCATCCCATAGATAACAATACCCACCTACGCCCCTACCAGGGTCAGGCGATCGCCGCCATAGAAGAGGCGGTAGAAGCCGGTAAGCGAGAACTATTAGTGGCAATGGCGACGGGGACAGGGAAGACCTTCACCATTGTGTCTAGTCTCTATCGGCTGCTGGCATCCAAACGGGTACAACGGGTTTTGTTTTTGGTAGACCGTAAAGCACTAGCGGTCCAAACAGTGACGGCGTTGAGGGCTTTTGATACCCCCAACAGCAATAAGTTCAACCAAGAGTACGAGGTCTATAGTCAAGCCTTCAAGAAGGAGGACTTTGGTGATGAGGGGAGTTTCGATGTCCAGTTACTGCCGAACCGTTACCTGACAGACCCCTCTGCCATCCACACGTTTGTCTATGTTTGCACCATCCAACGGATGAAAATTAACCTCTTTGGTCAAGAGGCAACGGACGAAGATGAAACCGGTGACAGGGACATGGACACCGACGCCGAGCAGCTAGACATCCCCATCCACGCTTTTGACTTAATTGTGGCGGACGAATGCCACCGGGGTTATACCGCCCAGGAGGTTAGCACCTGGCGTCGGGTTTTAGAGTACTTTGACGCCATCAAGATTGGTCTCACTGCCACTCCCGCAACCCATACCATGTCTTTGTTTAAGAACCTTGTCTATTCTTACAGCACCGAGGAGGCTATCAATAATGGTTACCTGGTGGACTACGAACAGGTCAACATCGACTCTAACGTCCGAATTAACGGCACTTTTCTACGTCAGGGTGAAATTGTCAAGATTATTGACCGGGAATCAGGGGCTAAGTCCTATGAGCAGTTGGAAGATGAGCGGGATTTTAGTACCACCGACATTGAACGTAAAATCACTGCACCGGACAGTAACCGTAAGATAGTCGAAGAAATTGCCCGCTATGCCCAGCTACATGAGGAGGAAACCGGTCGCTTTCCTAAAATACTCATCTTTGCCGCTAATGATTTAAACCATACCTCCCATGCGGATCAGTTAGTGGGCATCTGCAAAGCGGTATTCGGGCAGGGGGATGACTTTGTACAGAAGATTACGGGCAAGGTGGATGACCCCCTCAAGAAGATACGGGAGTTTAGAAACCGCCCTGAACCCAAAATCGCGGTAACAGTCGATTTACTGACCACAGGGGTAGATATACCGGCAGTTGAGTTTGTGGTCTTTCTACGCCCGGTTAAGTCCCGCATTTTATGGGTGCAGATGTTGGGTCGTGGGACTCGACTATGCCCGGATATCGCTAAAACCCACTTTAAGATCTTTGACTGTTTTGGTGGTTCGTTAGTGGAGTACTTTAATGAGTCTACGGACTTCACCCTTGACCCCCCCCGACAGCAGGCGATGCCTATCAAGCGGGTAATCAGCAACATTATTGACGGTGTAGACACAGAGCACCATCTCAACCGCCTTACCCGGAGGCTGCGACGTTTAGACCGTAGTATCACCCCAGAGGGAAGAGAGCAGTTAGATGGTTTTATTTCGGGTAGTAGTGAACAGGGGTTAGCCCAGAGTTGGTTACATCTGTTGGAGACATCTCCTAAAGCCGCTAAGGGGTTGTTACAAGACCCCGAGTTCCAGCATTTCCTAGAAGCCTATCCCCGGGTAAAGCAGGGGTTTTGGGTGGCAGAAGGGGTAGAAGATACCGTCACATCCAGGGTGGTCATTAATGGGCAGAAGCCAGAGGATTACTTAGCCAGCTTCCACCGCTTTTTGGAGGAACAGGCGGAGCAGATTGAGGCATTAAGGATACTGCGCAATAGTCCTGATCACTGGAATGCTCAGGCATTGGAAGACCTACGGCGGAAGTTAAAGGAGAATCGCTTTAATGAACAGAACCTACAGCGGGCTTATCAACTGGTTCACAACAAGGCGTTGGCGGACATTATTTCGTTGATTCGCTGGGCCTATGAAGACACCCAGGAGGTTTACACTGCTCAAGAACGGGTTAATCGGGCTATACAAGCTGTCATTCAGGATATGACTGTAGACTTAACACCGGAGCAGGAGGCTTGGTTGGATTATATCCGCGAGCACCTTGTACAAAATCTAAGCCTTGACCTGGAGGACTTTGACTATGCCCCTGTATTTGAACGCTATGGGGGTCGAGGTAAGGCCAATAAGGTCTTTGCCGGTCGACTATCGCAGCTAGTCCAGAGTTTAAACAGTGCTATTGCAGCCTAGGGGGGAACTGAGTCTTTATGGATGTTGTTAATAAACTATGGGGGTTTTGCAATACCCTACGCCATGACGGTATTGATTACGGTGATTACATCGAGCAGTTGACCTATCTGCTGTTTCTGAAAATGGCAGATGAGAAGGGCGTAGAGATACCCCTAGGTTGTGATTGGACAAGTCTCAAGGGCTATGCAGGGAATGACCTCTCTGACCACTACCAAGGGCTGTTACGGCACCTACAGAAGGAGTCAGGGCTATTGGGAGATATCTTTGCCCAGGCGATGCCCCGCTTTAATAACCCCGTTAACCTCAAGCGCCTAATCACCATGATTGACGAGGTGGAATGGACGGAATTAGGGGTAGATGTGAAGGCAGAGGCGTTCGAGGGTCTATTGGAGAAGGCGGCTAGCGAGGGTAAAAAGGGGGCGGGGCAATACTTTACGCCGAGGGTGTTAATCCAATCCATTGTTCGCCTAATGCAGCCAGACCCAAGGTTAAGTCCCGATTTTAAGGTCTGTGACCCGGCCTGCGGTACGGGGGGCTTTTTGGTGGCGGCTTACCAGTGGTTGTTGGAAGAAACCAAGGGCAGTTTTGAGCGTAAAGATATTAAACGTATTAAGACCCAAACCTATTACGGGCAGGATCTGGTGTCCCGTCCCCGGCGTTTAGCGTTGATGAATCTCTTTTTACAGGGGCTAGAACCCACTATTTACCTAGGGGATGCTATTTATGAACCGGATAAGGGGGAGCGCTTTGACTGCATCCTCAGTAACCCACCGTTTGGCACTAAGGGGGCGAATGAGGTACCGGGGCGGGATGATTTCACGGTGGAAACCAGTAACAAGCAGTTGAATTTTGTCCAGCATATTCTCACAACCCTGAAGTCAGGGGGACGGGCGGCGATTGTGTTGCCGGATAACTGTCTGTTCGAGGATAAGGCAGGGGAGGTGTTCAAAATCATCATGGAGGACTGCAATGTCCATACCATTCTGCGTCTCCCCCGTGGCACGTTTACCCCCTATTCCCAGGGCGTTAAGGCGAATGTGGTCTTCTTGCAGAAGGGGCCACCCACGGAACGGGTCTGGATCTTTGATGGTCGCTCCAATGTGCCGGGGGTAACCAAGAAGGAACGTCCTCTCACTACCCAACATTTTGCGGAGTTTGAGGCTTGTTATGGGGTCGACCCTAATGGAAGGTCGGAACGTCAAGACCTGGGCTTAGAGGGGCGTTTTCGGGGCTTCTCTGTAGAGGAGATTCGGGAACGGGGTTACAAGCTGGATATCACTTGGCTCAAGGATGAGAGTCTAGAAGATGCGGACGACCTACCGGAGCCGGATTTCCTTGCTAGTGAAGCGATTACGGAGTTAGAAGCGGTGGTGGACGACCTGCGGGACATTTTGGCGTTAATGGAGGAATCAGAGGAGGTGCTATCGGGTTAGCGACCCATGACCACTGTTAACCGACTATTCCAAGGGTAAAAAACGATGAAACAGCTTAGGCAGTTAACTTGCATCATTGAACGAGAGGGGACGGGCTATGTCTCTTTATGTCCACAAATCGATATTGCCAGTCAGGGGGAGTCCGTTGAGGAGGCAAGGGACAATCTAATTGAGGCGATCGCCCTTTTCTTTGAGGTAGCGAGTCCACAGGAGCTTTTAGAGCGAGCTTGCTAGGATTGACACAACACAGGGAGAAAACTAATGGTTACAGCGTTTAAGACTTATGTAGATCGTCGGGAAGATGCCTACTGGATTGCAGATACTCGGATCTCTTTGGATTCGATCATTTATGCTTTTCGAGATGGGGTTTCTCCTGAAGGAATCGTGCAAATGTTTGATCTGTTAACGTTGGAGCAGGTCTATGGGGCGATCGCCTATTATTTGGCTAATCAAGGGGTTATTGATGATTATTTACAGGCAGGTGAGGCTCTATACTTTGACCAAAGAAATGCGATGTTACAAGACAATCAAGATTTAATTGCAAGGCTGAATCAATCCCGTCAGGTAACGATATGAAGATCAGGTTTCAGGCTGATGCAGATCTAAATCGGCATATTATTAATGCAGTATTAAGGCTTGAACCGGCTATGGATTTTCAGTCTGCTCAGAATGCAAATTTGTTGGGACTAACAGATCCTCAAGTTCTCAAGTATGCCGCCGATCGCCAACGGATTTTAGTCAGCCATGATCAAAGGACGATGCCTAAGCATTTTGCGGAGTTTATTAATCACCATAGGAGCTATGGGGTTGTAATTGTGCCTAAAAGGTTATCCGTTTTGGATGTCTCGGAAAACATAGTTCTGATTTATGAGGTACTAACGGCGGAGGATTGGATAAATCGCATTGCCTTTTTGCCACTTTGACAAGGATTTAAGGTTTAGTTTTTATAGAGGATGAGTG
>JBEAQB010000367.1:0-11039 GCA_041164125.1 Cyanobacteriota bacterium | reverse complement strand
CCCACAGCTGCCAGAAAGACCGTCACCGTTCGGAAGGTGGGGCTATAGATGTCGCTGGTGCTCACCCCCACAAAGACAGCTAACTCACTGGCGAAACCACTCATTCCCGGTAAGGCGAGGGATGCCATGGCCCCAATCGTGAACAGCGCAAAGACGGTAGGCATGACTTTGCCGATGTTACCCATCTGGGCCAAGGACAATGTATGGGTGCGGTCATAGGTGACGCCAGCCAGAAAGAAGAGGACAGCAGCAATTAGACCGTGGGAGAGCATTTGCAGCATGGCACCACTAATGCCTAAATCCGTAAAGGAGGCAATACCCAGGAGGACAAAACCCATGTGGGAAACGGAGGAATAAGCCAACCGGCGTTTCATGTTGTCTTGGGCAAAGGAGGAAAAACCACCGTAGATGATGTTGACAACTCCAAGAACGACCAAAATAGGTGCAAAGTAAACGTGGGCATCGTCCAATAGACCCAGGTTGAGCCGGATCAGACCGTACCCCCCCATTTTCAAGAGTACGCCTGCCAAAATCATTGATACCGGGGCAGAGGCTTCGCCGTGGGCATCCGGTAACCAGGTGTGAAAGGGGAAAATGGCTAGTTTGACACCGAACGCTAGAAGTAAACCACCATATAGGAAAATTTCCAGGGCGATCGGGTAATTTTTCAGACCTAATTCAGCAATATCGAAGGTCGTCACATCGCCGTAGAAGGCCATGCCCAGGGCTGCTACTAGGATGAAAATCGATGCGGCCGCAGTGTAGAGCAGGAACTTCATGGCAGCATACTGTCGCCGTTGACCGCCCCAAATACAAACCAGCAAATACACTGGCACTAACTCCAGTTCCCACATGATAAAGAGGAGGAGCATATCTTGCGCGACAAACACCCCAATCTGAGCTGCATAGAGAACGAGCATCAGAAAGTAAAAGAGGCGCGGCTTGTGATTGACTTGCCAGGCGGCAAAGATAGACAGGGTTGTCACTAAACCGGCTAACAAAACCAACGGCATGGAAATGCCATCGACGGAAACGCTCCAACTTAGTCCGAATTGGGGAATCCAGCTAAATTTTTCTTGGAGTTGAAACGCGGAATTGTGGATGTCGTAGCGGCTCCAGAAAACGTAAGCCATTAAAATAAAGTCTGCCAGGCCGACGCCTAGGGCATACCAGCGAACTTGTTTTCCGTCTTTGTCAGGGAGAATGGGTATGAAGAGGGCGGCGACTAGCGGCAAAGCAATTAGCGTAGTCAGCCAGGGAAAGTTTTCCAACATGGTGGCAATGAGAATAAATACCTAGTGATCTCTTTGGGTTATTATATTAAACTTTGTAAACTTTTGAGAAGTTTTTTTTGGATGGATAGCATTAACTATTCCCATGGGTAAGGATTAGGGATGAGGAGTCGCTTTTGCTAATGCCGCAGTTTGTTCACTATTTGCGTGACAATGGCGATCGCCGCATCAATTTCCTCGGCCGTGGTAAAGCGGCTTAAACCGAACCGGAGGCTGGCTTGGGCTAGGGTTTGATCCCGTCCCAGGGCTTGCAAGACATGGGAGGCTGAGGCCGTTTGGCTGGCACAGGCTGATCCGGCAGAGACCGCAAGGTGGGGCTGGAGGGCCAGTAAGAGGGATTGTCCCTTAACGCCGGCGAAACTGACGTTGAGATTGCCCGGCAGCCGTTGATCCCAATCCCCGTTTAAGATCACGCCCCCAATTTTTGCCAAGTTCTGCCAGAGGTGTGTTCGCAGGGTTAATAGGCGATCGCTTTCTGTCTCCCTGGTTTGTAGACCTAACGTGACGGCCTTAGCCATGCCGACAATCAATGGAGGCGGTAACGTGCCGCTCCGCAGTCCCCCTTCTTGGCCGCCACCGTGGAGTTGGGGCGCGATGGCAATGCCCGACCGTCGGTAGAGACCACCAATGCCTTTGGGACCATGGATTTTGTGAGCAGTAAAGGATAACAGGTCAATTTTTGAGGCTGCCACATCCAGGGGGATTTTGGCGATCGCCTGGGCCGCATCGGTATGAAAAATAATCTGTCGTTCACGACAGCGCTCCCCGATCTCCCCCAGGGGTTGCAAGACACCAATTTCGTTATTAGCCGCCATAATTGAGACTAAAATCGTATCTGGACGGAGGACCTGCTCAAATTGCTGTAGATTAATTAACCCATTGGTTTGCACCGGCAGATAGGTTACCTCAAATCCCAATGATTCTAGATAACGGCAGGGAGCCAAGACGGCGGAGTGCTCCGTCTGGGCCGTAATAAGATGTTTCCCCTGGTGAAAATGGGCTTCTGCCACCCCTTTAATTGCAAGGTTATTGGCCTCTGTAGCCCCGCTGGTGAAGATAATATTTTCAGACTCAATGATTCCCAAACCGTCGGCGATCGCCTGGCGGGCCTGTTTAATTGCCGCCTCTACTTGCCAACCATAGGCATGAACACTCCCGGCATTGCCATAGGCCGTTTCAAAATAAGGCCTCATGGCATCGAATACCCGGCGATCGATTGCGGTGGTGGCGTGGTTATCGAGATAAATGGGATAGGACATCGCAAATCATGACCCGCATGCAAAAATCATGTTTGATCCTAGTGAGAAAAAGACACGACTGATAAGATAGGATAGTGATCTAAACGGGATGTAGCGCAGCTTGGTAGCGCGCCTGCTTTGGGAGCAGGATGCCGCAGGTTCAAATCCTGTCATCCCGATTTTTCTGTACATTGCCACATTACTTATCAACGGTAACCAATCAAATCGTAGGCGGAGTAATCCCTATTCTTTTGGGCGGCTTCTTCTGAGTTTTGACTTCAATTTTGGTTTAGGTGCTATATCGTCCACAGCAAAATAGATCTTGTAAAGTAGATCTTATAGAGAGATGAGCATTAATGGAATATTTTCTGTGGATAGCTATTTTGATGGTGTACCTAGTTGCTTTAGCGCTTTTTGCTGCTGGGTATCGCTATACGACTTTTCCTCGCCGAAAATTGGCTATATTCTCCTTATCACTGCTTTGGCCGTTACTAATCATCGTCTATCCCCGTTTTCGCCGTAATTTTAAAGGGCATTGGGAAAAGATCGGTCATTACGTTGACGCTAAATTCCGATGAGCTCAAGATTTAGCGTATCGAAAGTCAGGTGCGGTGACTTCTTGCCTGAAAGCATAAAAATTAAACTTGACCAACAGTTCCTTTCTGCGTATGATGGTTAATTGCGGCTAAAACAGGGTATTAGAGATAATATCGGACAATAAACCTGCAACTCAAGACCCCCTGCAGATACTGAGGGCATCAAGCCTTTAAGTCTGACCAGGAAACAGGGTTATCTGCTTATCGCCCCTATGTAGGACTAACTCTCCCTACCGCTAGGACGAGACGCAGTCATCAAGCACTGACTTGATTGAAACGCTCCATTGCTGCACGACAACTAAGATCTCAGACCACAGTGTTTTCATCTAGGCTGTCTTACCTAGAGAAATTCCCTTGTTGGCGGAGCGTTTCTGCTCGATTACTCATGTTCATATTTATTAGGTAGAGGGTTAACCGTGTCTATCGGTATATTGGGAACCAAACTGGGAATGACCCAGATTTTCGATCAAGAGGCTGGCATTGCCATTCCTGTCACTGTGGTGCAGGTCGGGCCTTGTCCTGTCACCCAGGTTAAAACTAAAGAAACGGATGGTTACAACGCCGTTCAAGTGGGTTACTTGCCCGTTAAAGAGAAAACCTTGTCCAAAGCGGAATTGGGACATCTTAACAAGTCAGAAACGGCCCCCGTTCGTCACTTAAAAGAGTATCGACTCCAGGATGCCCCGACCCATCAACTGGGGGATGCCATCCAAGCCGATATTTTTCAAGTCGGTGACTTAGTGGATGTTGCGGGTCAAACCATGGGGCGAGGCTTTGCGGGTTATCAAAAACGCCACAATTTTAAACGGGGCAACATGACCCACGGGTCTAAAAACCACCGTTTACCGGGGTCAACAGGAGCAGGGACAACCCCTGGACGGGTTTATCCGGGAAAACGCATGGCGGGTCAATATGGGGCTTCCCAGGTGACCATTCGTCGTCTCACTGTGGTTCGGGTGGATGCGGAACAAAATCTTTTAATTATTAAAGGCGCATTACCGGGTAAGCCGGGGGCGTTACTGAATATCACCCCTGCCAATATTGTGGGTCGTTCCTAGGCGTCCGTTGCTATCCGTTATTGCTGGAGATAAAAAATCATGGTTGATTGTGTTATTAAAAATTGGCAGGGGGAAGAGACCGGCAGTGCGACTCTCGACCTCAAAGTTGCCAAAGCAGAAAATGCGACCCACATTGTGCATCGTGCCCTAGTGCGTCAGCAAAATAATGCCCGTCAAGGCAATGCCTCTGCCAAGACCCGAGCAGAAGTCCGGGGGGGCGGTCGTAAGCCCTGGAAGCAAAAAGGCACTGGGCGTGCCCGGGCCGGATCAATTCGTTCTCCCCTTTGGCGGGGGGGCGGGGTGATCTTTGGTCCCAAGCCCCGAGACTACAGCCAGAAAATGAACAAGAAAGAGCGTCGTTTAGCGCTCAGAACGGCAATCAATGCCAAGGCTGAAAATCTGGTTGTCGTTGAGGCTTTTGGGGAACAATTTAGCCAACCTAAAACAAAAGAGTTGGCCACAGCGTTAACCCGTTGGGGGGCTACTCCCGGAAAACGGGTGTTATTGATTCTCGATGAAATCCCTGAAAATGTCTTTCTTTCGGGTCGTAATATTCCTTATCTAAAAATGCTCAGGGCAGATAACCTGAATATCTACGACGTACTTGTCGCAGATACGATTGTGACCACCGCTGCTGCCCTCGTGAAACTCCAGGAGGTGTACGGTGACTAAAGTAATTGAACAACGTCGATTAGCGGACTTAATTATTAAGCCCATTGTGACGGAAAAGGCAACGCTACAACTTGAAGAAAACAAGTATGTGTTCGATGTCCGTCCCCAGGCTACCAAGCCGGAAATCAAAGCGGCGATCGAATTGTTGTTTGACGTTAAGGTGACCGGGGTTAATACTGCCCGTATGCCCCGCAAACAAAAACGAGTCGGGCGTTTTATGGGATACAAAGCCCAGGTTAAACGTGCCATTGTCACCCTCAAGGAAGGCGACAGTATTCAACTCTTCCCTGACGTGTAGAAATCACGTTAAGACGACCACCACATTAACTGTTATCTAAACTTATGGGTATTCGCAACTATCGGCCAATGACGCCAGGAACTCGGCAGGCAAGTGTCTCCGATTTCACTGAAATTACGAAGAGTAAGCCGGAGAAGTCATTAACCACCAAACGCCATGATCATAAAGGTCGTAATAATCGAGGCGTGATTACTAGCCGTCATCGCGGCGGTGGCCATAAGCGCCTCTATCGCGTCATCGATTTCAAACGCGACAAAATCAATGTTCCAGCCCGGGTTGCGGCGATCGAATATGATCCGAACCGCAACGCCCGCATTGCCCTCTTGTTCTACTCTGATGGGGAAAAACGTTATATTCTTTCCCCGGCCGGTCTTCAGGTTGGCATGACCGTTGTTGCCAGCGAGGAGGCACCGTTTGAAGTGGGAAATGCCTTGCCTCTGGGTCGCATTCCTCTAGGGAGTGATGTTCACAATATTGAACTGGTGGTCGGTCGAGGCGGACAGATGGTCCGGTCTGCTGGTGCTTTTGCCCAGGTCGTTGCCAAGGAAGGGGACTACGTCACGATTAAGCTGCCCTCCAAGGAAGTCCGGATGGTTCGGAAGGAATGTTTTGCCACCCTAGGGCGCGTGGGCAATATTGAAGCGCGCAACATGAAACTGGGGAAAGCAGGGCGCAAGCGCCATCTGGGGCGTCGTCCCCATGTTCGAGGGAGCGTCATGAATCCCTGTGATCACCCCCATGGTGGTGGTGAGGGTCGTGCCCCTATCGGGCGATCGGGCCCCGTTTCACCTTGGGGTAAACCCGCCTTAGGTGCGAAAACCCGCAACAAGAAAAAACGCAGTAGCGCTTTGATTGTCCGTCGTCGTACCAAGTAATTATTGTTATTTCTATTGGTTGGAATTGAACTATGGGTCGTTCACTTAAAAAAGGTCCGTTTGTGGCAGCCTCGTTGCTCCGTAAACTCGACAAACTCAATGAAAAGGGCGATAAGCAGGTCATTAAGACCTGGTCTCGGGCCTCTACGATTCTCCCCCAAATGGTTGGTCACACCATTGCCGTCCACAATGGTCGTCAACATGTGCCGATTTTTGTTTCGGAACAAATGGTGGGGCACAAATTAGGGGAATTTGCGCCGACGCGCACCTTCCGCAGTCACTCCAAAAGCGACAAAAAAGCGCGTAAATAACGTCAAGAGGTAATGATCATGATGACAATTGATACGACGGCCGAAGTGAAGGCGATCGCCCGTTACGTGCGAATGTCCCCCCTAAAAGTACGCCGAGTGCTGGATCAGATCCGGGGTCGTTCCTACCGCGAGGCTTTGATCATTTTGGAGTTTATGCCCTACAAAGCTTGTGAGCCAGTACTGAAAGTTTTGCGCTCCGCCGTGGCTAATGCAGAGCATAACGAAGGGTTGGAGCCCGCCAACTTAGTGGTGAGCCAAGCCTTTGCGGATGGCGGGCCTAGCCTCCGTCGTTTTCGCCCCCGGGCCCAAGGCCGCGCTTACCAAATTCGTAAACCCACCTGCCACATCACCGTTGCAGTCGCCCCTAACTTGGCAGACAACGGCTAATCTCACCTGTTCACGTCACGCATACACAACATGGGACAAAAAATAAATCCAGTCGGTTTTCGGCTCGGCATCACCAAAGATCATAAATCTTGCTGGTATGCTGACCCTAAGCGTTATCCAGATCTGCTACAAGAAGATTACAAAATTCGGCAACATATTGAAGAAACCCTCAATAACGCTGGGATTTCCGATATCCGAATTGAACGGAAGGCCGAGCAAATTGAATTGGGCATTCACACTGCTCGTCCAGGCGTTGTCGTCGGACGCGGTGGGTCTGGAATTGAGCAATTAAGGACGAGCCTGCAAAAGCTACTCGGGGGAGCCCGGCAAATTCGTGTCAACGTTATCGAAGTCCCCAATGCTGATGCTGATGCCGCCTTAATGGCGGAATACATTGGCCAACAACTAGAACGCCGAGTCTCTTTTCGGCGGGTGGTACGTCAAGCGCTACAGCGGGCGGAACGGGCTGAAGTCAAGGGCATCAAAATTCAGGTCAGCGGTCGCCTGAATGGCGCAGAAATCGCGCGGACAGAATGGGTACGAGAAGGTCGTGTTCCGCTCCACACCCTCCGGGCTGATATTGACTATGCCTATCGGACTGCCCTAACCACCTACGGCATTCTGGGTATTAAGGTGTGGATTTTTAAAGGAGAAGTGATTCCTGGTCAAGAGGTGGCACCTGCTGTGGCACCGCCAAGCCAGCCTCGCCGTAAATCTCGCCGTCAACAATTTGAAGATCGCTCTGATAGCTAAAGCATTGGCATCATCAAATCCATTATTAACGCCTATTCGTTAACGTACTATGTTAAGTCCTAGAAGAACTAAATTTCGGAAACAGCAACGGGGACGGATGCGGGGGCTAGCAGAACGGGGCAGCACCCTCAATTTTGGGGAATTTGCGCTGCAAGCCACCGAGCCTTGCTGGATTACCTCCCGTCAAATTGAAGCCGCTCGTCGCGCCATGACCCGTTACATTCGCCGGGGGGGAAAAATCTGGATCCGCATCTTCCCTGATAAGCCTGTAACCATGCGTCCTGCTGAAACCCGTATGGGATCAGGGAAAGGCTCCCCAGAGTATTGGGTTGCTGTTGTTAAACCCGGGCGGGTGATGTTTGAGCTAGCCGGTGTCTCCGAAGAGGTCGCTCGTGAGGCCATGCGACTTGCCGCTCAAAAATTACCCATTAAAACCAAATTTATTTCCCGTCACGAGGATTACATTTAACATGGCTCTTCCAAAAATTGCAGATGCGAGAAAACTCGACGACGAGGAACTCGTCACTGAGATTCTGGCCACCAAACAAAAACTTTTTCAACTCCGATTTCAGCAAGCGACTCGTCGCCCTGACAATCCCCATGAATTTAAACATGCCCGCCATCGCTTAGCCCAACTATTAACGGTGGAGCGGCAACGACAACTTGAGCAAAATCCTTCCGAGGAGGCATAGGAAAACGATGGCCATTAAAGAACGCGTGGGAACCGTCGTCAGTAACAAAATGGATAAAACCATTGTGGTCGCTGTAGAAAGTCGGTCTCCCCATCCCAAGTACGGCAAGATTGTCGTCAAAACCAAAAAGTTCAAAGCCCATGACGAAGAGAATCAGTGTCAAGAAGGGGATACGGTTCGCATCCAAGAAACTCGCCCCCTGAGTAAGACCAAACGCTGGACCCTCGTCAAGATTATGAGCCATTCATCCTAGTTTAATTTTTTAGGAAAACGCCGTGATTCAACAACAAACCTATCTAAATGTCGCAGACAATAGCGGTGCTCGAAAGTTAATGTGTCTGCGAGTCCTGGGCACTGGAAATTGCACCTATGGCGGCATTGGTGATCAAATTATTGCCGTTGTCAAGGATGCTCTCCCCAATATGCCGATCAAAAAGTCTGATGTGGTTCGGGCTGTAATCGTCCGCACGAAGCAGCCCCTCAGACGCGTGAGCGGTATGAGTATCCGTTTTGACGATAATGCTGCCGTTATTATCAACAATGAAGGTAACCCTCGGGGCACCCGGGTATTTGGCCCCGTTGCTCGTGAACTCCGGGATAAAAATTTCACCAAAATTGTCTCTTTGGCACCGGAGGTTCTCTAATGACGAAAACGAAACAGACCAAAAAAGCCAGAATGCACGTCAAAACTGGCGATACTGTTCAGATTATTTCCGGTAAAGACAAAGGGAAGATCGGTGAAATTCTCAAAGCGATTCCTGACCAAAGTCAGGTGGTCGTTAAAGGGGTTAATATTCGCACGAAGCATGTCAAGCCACGCCAAGACGGGGAATCTGGGCAAATCAGCACCTATGAAGCGCCCATTCATAGCTCTAAGGTGATGGTTTATTCGACTAAGGAGAAAATTGCTAGCCGGATTGCTTATACCTTTACCGAAGATGGCCGTAAGGTGCGGATGCTGAAAAAAACGGGTGAAATCATTGATTAATTTTTCTGTGGCGTTGGTCTAATTAACGCCGATTAATCCCCCTGCCATCCCCCGCTTTTTGCATAATTTTTACTTTCAATCTTCTCTGACCAAGCCCAGAGACCTGTGCAATACCATGACTCAACGACTTAAAACCCTTTATTACCAGACTATTCTGCCGAAACTGCAGGAAGAATTTGGTTACACCAACGTCCATCAAGTCCCCAAACTCGTCAAAGTGACCGTTAACCGTGGGTTGGGGGAAGCGTCTCAGAATGCCAAAGCCTTGGAGTCGTCTCTCAGCGAACTGGCAACGATTACGGGACAAAAACCGGTGGTAACCCGTGCCCGTAAGGCGATCGCCGGTTTTAAAATTCGCGAGGGCATGCCTGTGGGGGTGATGGTCACCCTCCGTTCCGAGCGAATGTACGCCTTTCTGGATCGCCTGATCAATCTAGCTCTGCCTCGGATTCGAGATTTTCGGGGCATTAGTCCCAACAGTTTCGATGGTCGTGGCAATTACAGTCTAGGAATTCGAGAACAACTCATTTTTCCCGAAATTGATTACGACGCCATCGATCAAATCCGGGGAATGGATGTCTCCATTATCACCACCGCCAAAACCGACGAAGAAGGTCGAGCGCTCCTAAAAGCCTTAGGAATGCCCTTTAAAAGTTAATCAGTAGCGGCTCAGCGCGATTTATTGATAACTGACTTTCCCTTTATCAATTTGCCTGAATCATCATCCATTAGGAGAATCACCAGAAGGAATAATGGCTTCAACAGACACAATTTCTGACATGCTTACCCGCATCCGCAATGCTTGCGCGGTTAGGCACCGCACGACCGAAGTGCCGACCACAAAGATGACCCTGAGCATTGCTAAGGTGCTGAAGAGCGAAGGATTCATCGAAGACTACGCCGAAACCGGGGAAGGCATTAAGCGCACCTTAGTTTTAACCTTGAAATATAAAGGAAAAACCCGTCAACCCCTGATCAATACCCTCAAACGGGTGAGTAAGCCTGGTCTGCGGGTTTACGCCCCTAGCAAGCGACTGCCTAAGGTTCTTGGGGGCATCGGTATTGCTATTGTTTCCACCTCCCACGGCATTATGACGGACCGAGAAGCCCGTCGGCAGGGAATTGGAGGCGAAATTCTTTGTTATATCTGGTAGTCCTTGGTCGAAGGCTATCCACACCCTACTGTTTAAACTTTTACGCTAAAAATTACGCTTATGTCACGTATCGGTAAACGCCCAATACCCGTTCCGGCGAAGGTCAGCGTTGAAATCGCTGGACTCCATCTGAGTGTGAAGGGCCCCAAGGGCACCCTAGAACGCACCCTGCCGGAAAAAATCATTGTTGCCCAAGAGGGGGAAACCCTCACTGTTACTCGCCAGGATGAATCCCGCACGGCCCGTGAGCGCCATGGGTTAGTCCGCACCCTGGTGGCCAATATGGTAGATGGCGTCGCCCAAGGATTTGAGCGTCGTCTGGAAATCCAAGGGGTCGGCTATCGTGCCCAGGCCCAAGGCAGCAAATTAACCCTCAACGTCGGCTACAGTAAGCCTGTTGAAATGACCATGCCCCAGGGCATTGAGGTCAAAGTTGAAAATAACACCCAAGTTATACTGACGGGCATTGACAAAGAACTCTTGGGCAATACCGCTGCGAAAATCCGTGCCGTCCGTCCCCCTGAACCCTACAAAGGGAAAGGCATTCGCTATCAGGGTGAATATGTCCGTCGTAAAGCTGGCAAGACAGGGAAGAAATAACCTATGAAAGATTCACGCAAATCCGCAACCCAACGCCGTCACCGTCGCCTCCGTCGCCATTTATCGGGAACCAGTGCGCGGCCCCGCTTGGCGGTGTTTCGTTCCAATACCCATATTTACGCCCA
>JBEAQB010000366.1:0-11114 GCA_041164125.1 Cyanobacteriota bacterium | reverse complement strand
CCTGACAAAATTGCCAAGGCTGCTACGATGGCGGAGAGTTGGTATTGTAAAAAGTATTATTTTGGAAAGTATTATTTTGGGATGATGTCTGTTCGACGAGCAAGGGCCTGTAAAGTAATCGCGATTGGGTTAATGACTCTTATCGTGGCAGTAACGGCCCCCAGGGTAGCGGCCCAATTCCCCTTCTTTTCGGGGGGGCAGAGCGCGGAAACATCGACCGCGAAAGGACGGCCCTGGTGGGATATCAATAAGGCGCGACGATGTGGTCGATTGTGGTGTAGCGATATTTATCTACGGGGGAGCTTTTTAGACACCTTGACCATTGGGTATTCTCCCGCTCCCGAAGAAGCGGCCTCAGCGGCAGCAGCGGCGGTTGAGTTTCGTGCCCAGCAAGTTGAATCCATTTTTGACGCCATCTATTTTCAATTGATTCAATTAGAGGATACCCTCAGGGAACAACGCGGCGCCTCAGACGATCAGGCAGCTAATTTCCCCGGAGCCGCTCCCCCTCTCACAACGCTGCCTAGCCCTGAACCGCTCCCCGGTAACATTCTTAACCCCAATATCCTCGCTAAGCCCAGCCCCCTGCCCCCATCTGCCGCCGATAACGCCGAGACCCAAACATCTAGCGTCAGGCGATCCACCCAGGAGCTGATTAGCCGTCAACTCTTCGACCTTCGCCGCAACAATCGAGAGACTCACCCATTTACCCCCACGGTTGCTGTTGGGGTTAAAAACGGCCAAACAGTCGTTTTTATTCCTCCCCAACTGAAATTAGGGTTAGCGCAGCAAACCATTATTACCGTTAATGAAGCGGATGAAATTGCTAATGGCAAGCCGATTGAGATTTTAGCTTACGAATGGCGAGACCATATCCGAGCAAGTTTTGATAGTGTCCTTTGGGGCCATGAAATTGACCAACAATATCCTTGGATGCGCTATCAAATTAGTGTGTTGGGTTTGATTATCCTCGGGATTCCTGTGGTGATTTTGGCCGTTATCCGCTCCTTCCTCAATCGACGCGATCGCCGCCTCAGACAACAACTCGACTTGTTAACCCGTGCCCTCACGGCGGACACGGAAAAGATGGAGTCGGACACCGCCAAAAATCGCTCAGAACCGCCTGTCACCGGCCCTGATAATTTGACGGAGTCCCCAAGTCCTGCAACCCATGCCACTGCCCCCAGACAATTTGCTTGGCTACCGGCTTTTTTTCGCCGCCTCCCCGGCGCACGGAGCATTACTGTTGTCAAAAATACGGCGATCGACAGCGTTAGTGATGCTTGGCAAAATCTGGGCGATCTGGCTGCCCTCACGTTGAAACAACAATTCCTGATTAAGCAGCAACGTAATGTTATTAACTTAATTACCTGGATTTTGCTCTGGTTACAAGTCTCCTGCTTTTTTATTGCCGGCGCATTTATTGTCTATATTTTTCCGTCGATCCGCTCCTACACCCAGCTATTTATCGGGCAGGCCATGTACTTTCCCCTATTGTGGATTGGGGTAACACTGATCGATAAAGTTCTTGGCATCATTATTGATAGTCTGCTGAATCGCTGGGCTAAAAATGGTCAACTATTAAACAGCGAATCGAACCGCTATACCCTGCGGGTCGCCACCTACTCCCCGGCCTTAAAAGGTAGTATCTCGTTTATCTTAACGATCCTCGGTATTATCGGCACAATCTGGTTATTCGGAATTAATCCCCTGGTCTTGGCGAGTTTCGGTGGGGTGGCATTTGTTGTCGCCTTTCTGGGGCGTAATGTCGTCGAAGACATGTTAAATGGTGCTTTGATTTTATGGACAGATCGTTATGCCATTGGTGACGTGATCAAAATTGGCGATATGTCAGGCTTCGTTGAAAATATGAATATTTATATTACCCAGCTCAGAGGCGGTGAGGGACGATTAACCACGATTCCCAATGGTCAGATTCTCGTTGTCGAAAATTTAACCAAAAATTGGTCCCGGGCGGAATGTATTTTTGAAATTGATCAAGCCAATGATATTGAAAAGGCATTGGAGGTGATTAAGGTAGTCTCGGAAGACATGCGGCATGATGATCTTTGGCGTGAAAAGATTTTAGAGCCCGCTGCGATCTTGGGCGTTGATAACATTGCTTCCCAAGGCATTCGGCTCCAGGTCTGGATTAAAACCCAAGCAGGGCAACATTGGAGTGTGGGTCGAGAATTTCGTCTGCGGGTTAAAAATGCTTTTGAAGCAGCGGCAATTAATTTAGGCGTTCCCCGTCAGCAGATTCGTTATGAACCCTTAAACTCGGCCCAAGCGGCGATCGCCAAAGGAGATGCGCCATTCAACCCACAGGCGGAGGGACAGGAGACGACAGATTGACGCCAAAACGCTTCAGGTTTTCCCCTGTTCTCCATCGCCAAAATCGTCTAAGATTGAGTTAAAAAAACTGACTTTATCTGGCGCCTCTCCTGCCTTACGGGAAGGGAACTCGCCGGGATCCATTTTGGTTACTCATTAATGATGCTACTTTTTTCCTTCATACTCAGTGGCGTGTTGTGGTTCGCGGCGATTCCCGGTGTTAGCCACTGGTTTGCTGGCCCTGTTCCCGATCATTTAGGGGTGACGAATCAACAATTAGCCCCTTGCCCCGCTTCCCCCAATTGTGTGACCAGTCAGGGCCCCCCGGAGGATAAAGATCATTATATTGCCCCTTTGACCTATACAAAAGATCGTCAAACAACGCAAGCACAAATGATCAAAATTTTAGGCGTTGTACCGAGGACAATCATCGTCGAACAAAATGATGATTATATTCACGCCGAGTCCACCAGTCGTTTAATGGGATTTGTGGATGATTTGGAATTTTATTTCCCTCCAGACAGATCCGTCATTGAATGGCGATCGGCTGCCCGTTTAGGGGAATCGGATTTGGGGGTTAATCGTCGCCGTTTGGAGCAAATTCGCCTTGCTTTTACCGATCTCAATGGATAGAAAAGCGATCCTCAAGGGACTGACACCGTCCCGCCCGGTCTGCAAGGGTTGGGGAATGCCCCCCACAAAACCGATGAGCATTGAGCAAAGTTTGCCCAATCTAATTTACATAAGAACATTATGGGATCTCTAATTACATTCGTCCTTGGGGTGATTTATCTGGGGGGCATCTGGCGGTTTCTGTCGGGTTATCGCTACACCAATTTTAATCGCAGTCTCACCACCCGCTTATCCCTAGCATTACTGTGGCCAGGCCTATTACTGGTTAATTCTGCTTATCGGCGCAATTTTCAAAAGGCCCTAAAAGGTCGCTAACCTTCCCTATGCCAGTTTATTTTTATTGGGGCGATGATCAATTTACCCTGCAACAGGCCGTTAAACAATTGCAGGCTCGCTCGCTGGATCCCACCTGGTTGGCGTTTAATTTTGAAAAAATTGCTGGCAGCCAAGCCGATGCAACCCAACAGGGTTTAGAGCAGGCTTTAACGCCGCCTTTTGGCAATGGCGATCGCCTGGTGTGGGTGGCAGAGTCTAGCCTGGGACAGGCCTGTGAAGAGGGATTATTGGCAAGATTGCAGGCCAGCATTCCGGTGATTCCCAAAAACTGCCATTTGTTGTTTACCACCGAAAAAAAGCTTGATCGCCGGCTAAAATCCACTAAATTCCTGGAAAAACATGCCATTATTCGCGAATTTCCTCTAATCTCCCCCTGGGACACCGACGGCTTAATTCATCAAGTCCAGGCGATCGCCAAAGATTTACACCTGCCCTTAGAACCGGAGACGGAAAATTTTCTGGCTGATGCCTTGGGCAATGATACTCGCCTGATTTGGAATGAATTGACCAAGCTGAAACTATACAGCGAAAGTCAAACCCGGCCCCTAAGGGTGGCTCAAGTAGAACAACTGGTCAACACCAGCACCCAAAATAGTCTGCAATTGGCTAAAGCCATGCGGGATGGAGACACTGCCACCGGACTGCAATTGGCGACGGATTTACTCTTAAGCTGCAACGAACCGGCCCTCAAAATCCTCGCGACCCTAGTGAGTCAATTTCGGACCTGGACTTTGATCAAGTTAGCCATGGAAGCGGGGGAGCAGGATGATAAGGCGATCGCCGCCAAGGTAGGCATTAATAACCCGAAACGACTTTACTTTTTACGGAAAGACCTTAAAGGCATTACCGGTCCACAGCTGATCAAAACCTTACCCTTACTGCGAGACCTAGACTATCAACTCAAGCGGGGGGCCGATCCTTGCCAGGCATTACAGACCAAAGTGATTGAAATCAGCACCTTATTTCAGCCCCGCCATTTCCGTCGTTAGGGAACGGGTTAACGCCGCCGCTAACGCAGTATGCTGTAAAACGCATCGCTCCTCTTCTATCCCATCTTGGCGTATCGTTGATGAATTCTCCCTATCTGCGTTGGCTCAAAATTGTGGGGGTCACTCCCTTGTTGCTTTGTCTGGTGATTATTGGGTTGCTGTGGACAGTCGGACCGCAATTTGCTGACGCGAAAGAAATTCCCTTTGATATTGCTTTCCTCGACTTTCTCCATCGTGTGATTCCTGAGGCATTAGCGCCATTTTGGCAATTTGTCTATCAGGTCACTGGGGCTGAATTAACGGCGGGGATGGTGGTGATCAGTCTTGGTCTTTTCGTTTGGAAGCGATACTGGTCAGAAGCCAAGTACCTGGCATTTGCCACGTTGGGGATTTTACTCGTGGTGGATCAAGGGCTAAAACCGATCTTTAATCGCCGTCGTCCCCTGGAAAGTTTGGTGGAAGTTGATGGTCGCAGTTTCCCCAGCGGACATGCGGCGGGGGGAGTCGTCTTCTATTACTACCTGGCTTATGTGTTAACCACCCATTATCCCCAATACCGTTGGCAAATTTATGGGGGGACAACCCTGTGGGTTGGGTTTATTGGGCTGAGCAGTATGTATTGTCGGGTACATTGGCTGAGTGATATTGTGGCAGGCTACGGCGTGGGTTTTGTCTGGTTAACCCTGATTCTCTTTTTATTGCGGCGATCGGAACCTAACACCTATTTAAGACATCGTCATTAGCCTTAACCGATAAAATCGTTACTATGTAAAGAAATATTTCAGTCACTGGCAATGGGATGATAAGTTAGCAAAAACTTGTCCTTGATTTGTGACCCTAAATCGATCGCCATTTATGTTCGTTTCCCCTCCCCGTCGATTGTTCCCACCTGCTGGCCGTTGGCTGGGCAAAATAATGATTGCCCTTGGTGTGCTGGCGACTCCCTCCCTTGCCGTCGGCAAGGATGTGCAACTGCAAGTGGGGGTTGTGCAACGGTTTGGGGATGAGCCCACTGATCAGCTGACGGTTAGTGGGGCGGGCGGCGATTTATTAACGTTTGAAGTCCTTGATAGCCAAGGCAATTCCCTCAAATTGCAGGGGCAACAAGCGACAATCATTATCCAGCCACAACCCCTGCCCGACGCGGCGTTAGCTGAAGTTTTAGTGTTGAGCGATCATGCCACCTTTGAAACCGCTGAAGATAGTGCCTTAAACTGGCAAGCGAAGGGCATTGCGACGGAAGTCACCCAGCCGGGACGCTGGCAAGTTTGGGCAAAACGCGAGGTTTACGATAGTCTCCTGGTCAGACGGTGGTTGCTAGATAACCTCAAGGGGCAGGGATACGACTTTCCCTATTTAGATAGCACGGTCTTGAATCAGATTCCCCAAGCGGTACTGGTTTTGGCGGGTCAACGCTATCCCACTCAGCAATTAAAAATCACCGCGCCCAATGGTCCGATTCAGGTCAGTGCAGCACAAAAAAGTTTGACCTATGGCGGATGGTTACAATTGCAACCCAATGCCTACGGTAATTACACGTTAGTTAACCATGTTCCCCTAGAAACCTATTTGCGTGGGGTCGTTCCCCATGAAATTGGGCCTAATGCTCCCCCCAACGCCGCTAAAGCCCAGACCATCATTGCTCGTACTTATGCTCTCCGTAATCGCCGCCGTTTTGCCGCCGATAACTATGAACTGTGTGCCACCACTCACTGTCAGGTTTATTACGGGTTAAGTGGCACCAGTGCCAAGGCGGACGCAGCGATTAACGAAACCAAAGGGTTAGTCTTGACCTACGAGAACCAACTGGTGGATGCTCTCTATTCTTCCACCGCTGGCGGCATAACAGCAAAATTTAGTGATGTTTGGAATGGAGAAGAACGGCCCTATTTACAGGCTGTCATTGATTCAGCCCAACCTATCTGGGATTTAGCCAGCAATAGCCTGGAAAACGAGCAGGATTTTCGTCAATTTATCAACCTCAAGGACGGATTTAATGAAACCGGACGCAAATACCTCCGCTGGCGTTATCCGGCCACCCTGGCGCAACTCAATGCGGATCTGAAGCAATACCTCAGTAAACGCCGCCATCCCCTGGCCCATTTCACCACTCTCTATGACATGAAAGTTACCCGGCGATCGCCCTCGGGACGAATTTTATTGTTGGAGGTGTTGACGGATAAAGGGGTGGTGACACTAGCCAAAAATGAAGCCCGTAGTGCGTTTTCTGCCCCCCGCAGTACCCTATTTTATTTAGAACCCACCTATGACGCCAATCAACAGTTAACCAATGTGGTATTTGTGGGGGGCGGTTTTGGCCATGGTGTCGGCATGAGTCAATATGGTTCCTATCAGTTGTCCAAATTAGGCTGGTCAGCACAAAAAATCCTTGCTTTCTATTATCCCGGCACGCAAATCCGCCCCCTCGATGAACAAATTTTAGGGGTTAAACCAACGTATTGATGACAGTGGTTATGACTGATTTAATTCCCCTTCTCCCGATTTTTATTGTCACGTTACGCGAAGGCTTTGAAGCGGCCTTAGTGGTGGGGATTGTGTTGGCCTGCCTTAACCAAGCCCAGCAGACTGCCTTAAATCGCTGGGTCTATCAGGGGATCAGCGGTGGCATTGTGGCGAGTGTGATGGTCGGTTTTCTCCTCGCCGGGGTATTACAGGGGGTATCCCAGACGGCCAATCCCTTTACCCCCATCCTCAAAGCCTTATTAGCGAGTCTTTTTGGCATGATCGCCGTGGGCATGTTGAGTTGGATGTTGGTGTGGATGACCCGCCAATCCCGGTCTTTAACCGCGGCAATTCAAGGAGAAGTGGCGATCGCCTTAGCCCAGCCAGAGGGGGGTCGGGCGATCGCCGTTGTGGTCTTGATTGCCGTGTTACGGGAGGGGTTTGAAACCGTTTTTTTCCTTGCGGCCCAAGCCCAGGTGACAAATTTGATGGGGATTGGGGCGGCATTAATGGGGATTGGCACAGCGATTTTACTGGCATATCTGATGTTTAGGGTTGGGGTGAAACTCAACCTGAAGCGTTTCTTTCAAATCATGGGAACTCTCCTATTACTGATTGTGGCTGGTTTGGTGATTGGGGTGCTTAAAAACATCAATGTTGCGGCAACGTTAGTGAGTCAAAGCGACTTGGGTTTACCGTCCATTTGCTTTGTGCCCGGTGACTCCTGTTTATTGGGACCACAGCTTTGGGATTTTTCACAATGGCTGCCCGATCGCCAATTTCCGGGCATTGTTCTCAAAACCCTCTTGGGATATAGAGATCATATCTATCTACTGCAAGCCGCTGTCTATGGCATTTTTCTCGGCTGCGTCGGTCGTCTTTACTACCAAGGTTTACAGCCCCCTGTATCCCCTGCGTCTAAAACCGATCTCCCGGCTCATTCTTAATTCCCTAATTTTTGGCGTTAAGTAGACGGGGGTTGAAAATTGTAAGATCCCCCCGCCTATCGGCACCCCCCTTGACAAGGGGGGACTAGGGGGGATCGAGCACAGAAATAGTCTTCTATTTAATTGCAACTAGGTACTTAATTGTTTATGGTTAATTCTCGTCACTCCCCGGTGTTTTTGGCGGTGCTCATGGCATTAATGAGTCCCCTGTTAACGGCGATCGCCCCCGCTGTGGCCCAACCAATGCCAGCAAGGGGGATTGACCAGGAATTATTGCCCCCGCCCCCGACTGCCCCCAACCCCGTTCCTGACCCCAGTCAATTTGAATTTACGGCCAATACAGCGGTCTATCGAGTCTTAGCCCTGATCACCTCTAATGTGCAAGAACAACAAGTGAAAGTCGCCTATCCCGGTGCCTTCTACACCGATTATCAAGGCCAGCGGATGCTACAAGTTGGCAGCTTTCGCGATCCCCTCAATGCCCAACAAGCCGCGTTATCGTTACAAAATTTGGGACTGGCAACGGCGATCGCGCCTTAGCCTGGGGAAACAATTGTCTCAACTAACCCGCCGTCTCCTTTGATGCTCATGATGGGCAATGTTGATCATCGGCACAATTAACAGTCTTAATGGTCTGGTGGGGAGTTTGACCGCTGGAGGCTCACCCCTGGTTGTCAGAATTGCCACAGATTCGGCCCCCGCCCCTGGGTACAATAGGCGTGTTCAAGCTTTGTTAGGACTCTTTGCCACCATGCTTAGTCGTGTTGCCGACTCCGTTTACTGGTTAAACCGCTACATTGAGCGGGCGGAAAATATTGCCCGTTTTATTGATGTCAATCTTTACTTAATGTTGGATTTACCCCACGGTGCTCGGCAACAATGGGACCCTTTAGTGATCACCACCGGGGATATGCCCTTTTTTCAGCACCATTACGGTGATGCCAGCAAAGAAAATGTGATTAAGTTTTTAACCTTTGACCAAGCTTATTCCAATTCCATTTTGTCCTGTCTAAATATGGCGCGGGAAAATGCACGCTCCATCCGGGAAATTATTTCTTCGGAAATGTGGGAGGAGGTCAATCGTTTTTACTTAATGGTCAAAGATGCCACCGATCGCCATCCTGCTAACATTGCCGACTTTTTTGCCCAGGTTAAATTATCTAGCCACCGCTTTGCCGGTATTATGGACGCCACCATGACCCATAATGAAGCCTGGCATTTTGGGCAATTAGGACGGCTACAGGAACGGGCCGACAAAACCGCTCGTATCTTAGATGTGAAATATTATTATCTTCTCCCTTCGGTGCAATGGGTGGGAACGCCCTTAGATCAAGTGGAGTGGATCGCCTTACTGAAGTCTGCGAGTGCTTACGAAATGTACCGCAAAAGTCAGCGTCGGATTACCCCAGCGAATGTGGCAGATTTTTTAATTCTGGATCAACAATTTCCCCGATCTATTTATTTTTGTCTGTTACAGGTCCAGCGCTCCCTCCATGCCATCACGGGAACCCCCTCCGGCTGTTGGCATAATCAGGCTGAACGGGCGATCGGCAAACTCTGTGGCGATCTGAGTTACATGACCATTGATGATGTGATTAGCACGGGACTGCATGAATTTTTAGACACCATTCAAGAACGCATTAATGACATGGGGGTCAAAATGGCCCAAACCTTTTTTGTCAATGAACCCATTTTGACGCCGGTGCAACCCCAGGGGCAAAGCCAAAAGCAGTTTGTGGCCTAATTTCCTGCTATCTGCCAACTTCTCAGTAACCAGCCCACCACAACGCCCAAGCCGCCAAAGCGGACAATTTGCCAAAATACGTCTCCGATTAGGCCCTGGCGGAGGCCGTCCCAAAAAACGCGCTGGAGTTGTTGATTGGTGAGCAATTCGCTTTCGAGTTGCAACGACAATTCCCTTAGTTGCGCTTTTATCCGCTGCACTTCCTGCTCCAACTCCGGTCGTTGCTCCGTTTGCCAACGGGCCTCAAGATCAGCGCGATGCTCATCTAGTTGTTGTTGCTTGGCACGATGGGATTGTACTTCGTCGTAACGGGTTTGCAGGCTTTGTAAGGATTGGGTTAAGGCAGCGAGCGCTAGGGCAAAATCGCTCTCGCTATCTCCAGTTGGTTCCAGCATAGGATCTTCCATAGGGGGAACGAGGGGCGATGGGGGTCATGAAACGTGTTGTTACGCGCAAACCGTGGCGATCGCCGTGCGGTGGCGGGGGCTATTGGGATGAATGGTGACCTGATCAAAACCAGCGGCCAACAATTCCGCCGCTAGATCCAGGGCAAAATACTGATCCATAAAGGGTTCTGTACTTTTTAACAGGGTCATCACATAGGGGGGCATGGTCAAATAGGCTGGGGAGCGGGGATTCATATCCATCAGGGTAAAAGATCCCCCCGTTTTGACCAAACGTCGGGTTTCCCGGAAAATGCGGCGGGTGGCATCCTGGGGCATTTCGTGGAACAGTAAAAAGGCAGACACCAGGTCAAACTGTTGATCCGGTAATCCGGTGGCCTCGGGTAGGGCATGGATCCAGTCAATATCCCGTTGTTGCTGTTGACCGTTGTAGGTGGCGAGGGTGACGTAATGGGGGGAAAAATCCAAGCCAGTTAGTTGGGCATTGGGGTAACAGGCTTGCAGCGTAAAGCTACTTAAACCAACGGTGCAGTGTAAATCTAAAATTCTGGAGGGAGCCTGGGGCAGTTGGGCCAATAAAACATCATGGTAGCTTTGACGCAATTGTAAATCCCCTTGGGCGCCCGCGTCTGGGTACAAACTAGAGTGGACAGCATTGGCCGCCACTTCAAATTCAAAGGCCGCTTCCCAACAGAGATGCCCCTGGTCGTAACCGTGGAAGGCGGCTTGATAATAGTCGGGATAGGTTAGCTCTGGGTTGGTGGCCTGCTGCCACAGTCCGTCCCAGTCTTGAGCCTGATAGGTTTTGACTGTTTCCCGCCAAGGAATACCTAACCGTTCGGCCCGTTTGATCATCATGTTACGGGCTTGCCATTTGGCCACATTCCATAGGGGTTTGATCCCTAACAGTCCATTAACAACCTGGGTCATCGGGGTAGGAGAAGCAGTGGCAACAGTCATAGCGCGCAATGTATAGAAATACAAATAATAATATAAGTTATCAACTGGGGGATTTAGCAACAGACAGCGACGACTCGGCCGCTTAGGGTGTGGCCCCACCAGGGGGAATTATGGGCCGGGGTTTTTAATTTCCCTTGCCCGGCCGTCCAAGTGGCATCGGGGTCGAACACCATCCAGTTTGATGCCCCTGACGTTAAACCAAGACAGTTAAGTGGCTGAATACTCAGGGCCCGCCAAAGTTCCGCCGGGGTTAACAGGCCTGTCACCACGAGTTGCTGCCATAAACAGGGCAATATCAATTCGT